>DASYAJ010000676.1:0-3464 GCA_036501405.1 Kapaibacterium sp. (SeqCode) | reverse complement strand
TTCGAGTTCTATCGCAAGGCGCTGCGTAACGCGGCGCAAGCGTTGGACTATGATTTAGAGGTTATCGATCTTTCAAAGACTTCCTTCCCATTCAAGGAAGGGGATGGTGTCGATGGAATTCTTTTCACTGGAGGCGACGATGTCGCTCCGGAACGATATGGTAAGCAATCCGAAGCGCAATTCTGTGGTGATCTCGACGAAACGCGCGATGCACTGGAGTTCCGGCTTGCCGATGAAGCCGAAGCGCAATCCATTCCTGTGTTTGGTATTTGTCGAGGCATGCAGCTTTTGAATGTCCACCGAGGTGGAACTCTTATTACCGACATTGAACATTTTGGCGGTGCGAGCCATCGAAAAATCGATGGGTACGATCGGCGACACGAGGCTCGCATCGAGCCGGGAAGTTATTTGCGGCGTGTACTCGGCGAAAGTGAGAGTGAAGTCAACAGCGCGCACCATCAGGCGGTCGAGCAAGTAGGGGAGGGTCTCACCGTTTCGGCTCGCGCTGCAAACGATGGAACGGCCGAGGCGCTCGAATGGAAAGATTCCACAGGTAAGCCATTTTTTCTTGCGGTGCAATGGCATCCGGAACGGATGGAATTTTCGGAGCAATTCGCGGGACGCTTGTTCGAAACGTTCCTTTGGGAAGCGGCCGCGAATAAAATGCTGAAAACACGAACGGCTTTATCGAAAGTAAAAAGTGAAACGGCATCGCCACATTCGTAGCCGTGACTTTCAGGTCACGCCGGGCGCCAATGAGGGTAATATTATACCTGTGGGAGTTGCCACACTTCAGCGTGACCTAAAGGTCACGCCTACATTGTGCAAAAGCTTCTCTCGCTTTTTGTGGGAATGACTATGTGAAATTCTGACGTTACGATAGGATGACACGCGATCTCGATGCCGTATTCCGCATTCGTCCGCTCGTGCTCGATGGAGCATTGGGAACGGAACTCGAACGACGTGGCGTCAACACGTCCGGCAAAAGCTGGACGGCGCGCAGCATCGAGACCAATCCGAGCCTTATTTATCGTACTCATCGCGAATATCTTTTCGAGGGCGCGGAAATTATCACGGCCAATACATTTCGCACGAATCCGCGCGCGCTGCACGGAACGGAATTCGATCCCGAACAACTCACGAAGAAAGCGGTCCGCATTGCGTGCAAAGCGCGGCGCGATCGTGGGAATCCGCTGGTGCGCGTGGCCGGTTCGATTGCGCCCGTGGAAGATTGTTACTCGCCGGAACTTGCTCCTCCTTCGGATCGCGCGCTCGTCGAAGAGCACCGGATCATGGCGCGCTGGCTGGACGAAGCCCATGTCGATATTATTCTGATCGAGACGATGAGCACGCTGCGCGAAGCGCTCTGCGCGCTCGAGGCCGTGAAATTAGAATGCACAAAATATGCGTGGGTCTCGATCGTTCCCAAGGATGGCGAAACGATGCTCGATGGCATGCCGATCGACTACGCTATCAAGCGGTTGAAAGAGGCGGGCGCGCACCTTGTCGCATTGAACTGCGCGCCGGTTTCCATCATGCTGGAAGCCCTGCCGATGGTTGCCAAAGCGGCGAAAAAATCGGGCGTCTGGTTCGGATGCTTCCCCAATGCCTCCGAAAAGTTACCGGACGGGACGTGGAACCTTCGTGCCTCGAACAACCTAACGATTGCGAACGGCGCCATCGAATGGATGAAGCACGGAGCGGCGCTTGTCGGGAGTTGCTGCCATTCCACTCCGCGCACGACGAACCTTATTCGGCTCAAACGCGATATTTTTTATGCGCTGAAAGAAGAAATCGATATTTCGGAGGACGACGATCTTGATTTGCCTGAATACATGGGGTGGTAACTATTCTACGTTCACTCCTAAATTATAAAGTGTAAACGCAAGTGTATCCGCAGTCTCGTCGATAATCTTCGAGAGTGGTTTTCCGCCGCCATGTCCGGCTTTCGTTTCGATGGCGATGAGTGTGGGATTCGGTCCCGTTTGATCGCGCTGCAATGTCGCAATAAATTTGAAGGAATGCGCCGGCATGACGCGGTCGTCATGGTCGGCGGTGGAAACGAGCGTGGCAGGATACGAAACCCCCGATTTTAAATTATGGAGCGGGGAATATTTATAAAGATTGACGAATTGCGTGGAGTCATCGCTCGTGCCATATTCGGAAGCCCATGCCCAGCCGATCGTAAACTTATGATAGCGTAGCATGTCCATTACTCCCACTTCCGGCAAAGCCACTTTACTGAGATCGGGCCGCTGGCACATTACCGCACCAATGAGCAGGCCGCCATTGGAACCTCCTTCGATCGCAAGTTTGGAGGGAGAAGTATAGTGTTCTTTGAAAAGATATTCCGCCGCGGCGATAAAATCGTCAAAGACGTTTTGCTTTTTCTCTTTCATCCCGGCCTCGTGCCACGCTTTGCCATATTCTCCGCCGCCGCGAATGTTCGGCACCGCATAGATCCCACCCTGCTCCAGAAAGGCAACGATGGAGGAACTGAAATGCGGCGTCAGACTAATGTTGAATCCGCCGTATGCGTAGAGTTTCGTCGGATTCGTTCCGTCGCGTTGCATTCCTTTTTTGTGGACAAGGAACATCGGGACGCGCGTACCATCCTTACTCGTATAGAATACTTGCTCGGTCACATAGTCCTCGACATGAAAGGGGACTTCGGTCTTGTGAAAGAGCGTGGATGTATTCGTTCGAAGATCGTATTGATAGATCGCAACCGGCTGAACGAAGCTCGAATAGGTATAGAAGACAACGGAATCTTTTTTCTTGCCCGAAAATCCAAAGACGCTCCCGATCCCAGGGAATTCTACTTCGCGCTCAAGCTTACCTTCTCCATTATAAATATAAGTATGATTGCAGGCGTCCTTCATATAGGTCACGATGATCTTGCCACCGACAAAATTCACATCCTCGATGGTTTCCGGTTTGGCGGGAACGATCGTCTCATATTGGGTAACATCGGGATGGCGCGGATCGACAAGAACAATGCGGCTTGTCGGAGCATCCTGATCGGTTACCATGAGGAACTTATCTCCGATATTTTCGACGACGTTGACCTCATGTCCATATTCCGAAATAAGCGGCTGAAAATCGGAATGCGGTTCGTCGGCGCGCTTCCAGGAGATTAAGCTGCCGATCTTTCCGCCCTCCTGCATATAGAGCAAAAGATAACGTTCATCCTGTGTTGCGCCGATGCCGAAGGTGCGTTCAGGATGCGATGCGTCCTGATAGATCAGGGAATCTTCCGATTGCGGCGTCCCAATTTTGTGATAATAGATTTTTTGGAAATCGCTTTTGGCCGTATATTGACCTCCGCTCGGTGCATCGTACCGGCCATAGAAAAAGCCATCCTTGTACCAGGAGGCATTGCTATAACGCACCCACTCGATGTGATCGTCCAATTGCTTGCCGGTCGCGACATCCCTCACGAAGATTTCCTGCCAGTCGGAACC
>DASYAJ010000675.1:0-6834 GCA_036501405.1 Kapaibacterium sp. (SeqCode) | reverse complement strand
CGCCATGCGCGCCGTCAGCTTCAATCAACAGGCAGCGAGCTTGATGGGAATCAATATCTCGAAAATTATCACATTTACCTTTATTGTCGGCAGTGCTCTGGCCGGAGCCGGCGGCGTACTTTATGGAACCGAATACCCCAGCATCGATCCGCTGATGGGAATTCTTCCGGGACTCAAAGCTTTCGTGGCCGCAGTGCTCGGCGGCATTGGGAACATTCCCGGCGCGGCGCTCGGCGGCCTGATTATCGGACTCGTCGAGACCTTTGTTTCGGGAACCGCTGCTTCCACTTACCGCGATGCGATTGCCTTTGCCATTTTGATTGCGATATTGGTCTTCAAGCCAAGCGGGTTGTTGGGCAAACGCGAGGTGGAGAAGGTATGAGCTTGTTGAATGAAACACCAAATACTGGCGTTCAGCTAACGATGGACGAAACGAAATTATTAGGACGCATTACGTTCAATCCGGAAATTTTCGGCGGCAAACCGATTATTCGCGGACGGCGACTTGCTGTCGAGCACACTCAGGGAATGCTTGCGGCTGGCGATAATACCGAAATCTTGCTCGAAGGATATCCATGGCTCGAACGGGAGGATATTCTTGCCGCGCTGATTTATGCCCGGCGTTCCATCGCCCATGAGACGATTGAAATCGTTCCTGCCTTTAATTAACGCTGTACTTTCTTTTGAAAATTCTTCTTGATACCTGTGTCTCAGGCAACGCGATCGAAGAATTGGTCGATCATGGGCACGATGTCCTTTGGTCCGGATCGTGGCCAAAAGATCCCGGAGATGTCGAAATTCTTGTTACCGCTCACAAAGATCAACGGGTGCTCGTGACGGTGGACAAAGACTTTGACGAACTTGCGGTCCTTCACGGGCAACTCCATTCAGGGATTATCCGTTTAGTAAATGTTCCAGCGAGAGAACAGGCAGTATTATGTTCGCATATTCTCGATAAGCAAGTTCAAGATCTTTTGAACGGAGCGATCATCACCGCGGGCCGCCAACAGATACGCGGGTGTCAGTCAGAGAATTAAAGCTTGATGAAATCCTACCTCAACCTCCTCATCGCCATTGTCGTGATTATCGGCGCGTCATTTGTGATGCCGACGATCAACGATTACATCGTGGGCCGGATCATCTACATCGGCATCATGATTTCGCTCGCGGTGAGCTTGAATCTCATCAATGGTTTCACCGGGCAGTTCTCGCTCGGTCATGCGGGATTTATGGCGGTGGGTGCGTATACGTCGGCCGTAGTTACGACCTATTGCAGCGCCCAAGGCATTGCGATGGACTCGCCGCTTGGAATGCTTCTTTTTCTTGCGGCGCTCGTTGCCGGAGGGTTGCTGGCCGCTGTGACCGGCCTGGGCGTTGGGATTCCGAGCTTGCGATTGCGCGGCGATTACCTTGCGATTGTTACGCTCGGATTTAACGAGATCATTCGCGTCGTCATTCAGAACATCGATTTCAAGATTCATGGCGTCGATTATATCGGCGGCGCTCGTGGCTTTAGCGTTCTGCCCTTGGCAACATTCACCTGGGTCTTTCTTGTAGCGGCGGTGACAATTTTTTGTGTCGAAAATCTGGTGAACTCCACCTACGGCCGAGGCTTTCTCGCCGTTCGGGACGATGAAGTTGCCGCCGAAGCCATGGGCGTCGATACAACGAAGTTCAAAGTGCGGGCATTTGTCGTCGGTGCATTCTTCGCAGGCATCGGCGGCGGACTGTTTGCCCATTCGAATAACCTTATCACCCCGAACGATTTCACGTTTCTCACCTCCATCGATATTGTGGTCATCGTGATATTGGGCGGTATGGGCTCGACTGTCGGCGTTATTCTGGCCGCGATCGTGCTAACGACGCTTTCGGAACTTTTGCGTTCCGTTCCGGAATATCGGATGATTATCTATTCGCTGCTACTGGTTATCCTGATGATTACGCGTCCGCAGGGATTGCTCGGGCCGGAAGTGATGGAACGAATTATGCGTCGCAGAAAAGAGAAAACGCTCGTTGCACCGGTCGAAGGATAATGGAACTGCCATTCGCTTTTGCGGTTTGCATAGGATATGAGATACAGCGTACTTTACGAAAAAATTCACGAACCGGGTTTTGAAGGCTGGTATTATGCGCATATTCCAGCCTTCGATCTGACGACGCACGGCTTGGGAATTGACGGTGCGCGCGCTGCCGCAGAGGACGCTCTCGATGTGTGGATTCGAGCAAAAATTGATGATGGCGAGACAATTCCGAGTCCTGATGACGATGCCCTTCTCGGGACAGTAGAAGTCCATATTGAAGTCCCTTCTCATGCCGTACAAATCGCGTGAAGTTGTTGCAAAGCTCCTGCGGGCCGGTTTTGAAAAGCATCGGCAGCAAGGGACGTCTCACTGTCTTTTGAGGCATCCGAATGGGCGACGGACGTTAGTCGCAATGCATTCCGGCGATGTTCCGAACGATACATTTAGGAAAATTCTTAAGCAATCGGGTTTGACGCTGGAAGAATTTCGCAAGCTCTAAATCATGCAACAACTCTTTTCACCGTGGCGAAGTCAATATATCTCTTCCTTCAAGGAAAAGAAGGAAGATGGCTGTGTTTTTTGCGATGCGTGGAACTCGGGCGATGACGAAAAAAATCTGCTGGTCTATCGCGGCCACGAAGCCTACGTGCTGATGAACCGCTACCCATACAATAGCGGACATTTGATGATCATTCCCGTGCGGCACACGGCGGACTTTTCCTCGCTAACGGAATCAGAATCGCTCGAAATGATGTCACTCGTTTCGATGAGCGAGCGCGTGCTTCAACGGCTGCTGGGACCGCATGGCTTTAACATTGGAATGAATCTGGGACGAGCGGCCGGCGCAGGAATCGATGCCCATCTCCATTGGCATATCGTTCCGCGCTGGAACGGCGACACGAACTTCATGCCCATTCTTGCCGATGTTAAAATCGTGAGCGAGGAGATGGCACAGCAATGGAACCAGCTCCGAGAGACCTTCGAAGCATTCATGGGACGATAAAAGCGCGATAAAAATTCTTTACCAATAAAATCTTCGCCCGTAATTTCTCCGTATTTTTGTGATATGAAAAACCTCAAACTCCTCTCCACCTATCAGACCGAATTCGAGGCCGAACTCGTCCGTACCAAGCTCGAACGCGAAGGCATCGAAGCCATGATCGAAGCACAGGACCGATCGAACGTCATTCCCTCACTCGATTATTCGAACGGCTTTCATGTCTATGTCCGACCCGAGGATTTTGCGGAAGCGGAAGCCCTCGTCAATGATCCCGACGATGCTTTAGAGGACGATATGGAAATTGAGAGTTGAAATGCTGAATTCTCGTTGAAATAATAATCGTTGAAACAATCATTGTTTCAACCCGTAAATTGCTCCTGAAAGAAATTTTTAGCTTTTTAGGAGGAATTTATGAATAATATCGATACAATCGAAGCACCACAAAAACAGCAAGTCCATGGAAATGAAGTACTTACGACTACATGGAATCTCGATAAAGCCCATTCGGCTGCCGGATTCAGCGTGCGGCATCTAATGATCTCGAACGTTCGCGGCGAATTCCGCGAGTTGACTGGAACGCTTCAATATGACCCATTGCATATCGAGCATAGCGCGATTTCGGTCACCATCCAAACGGACTCGATTGACACCCGCGAACCAAACCGCGATACACACCTCAAAAGCGCAGACTTTTTCGAAGTCGAAAAATATCCGGAGATCACATTCCAATCGAATGCATGGCAGCATAAAAACGATGACGAACTGCTCGTCAAAGGCAACCTGACCATGCACGGCGTAACACGCGAAGTGACGCTCAATGTGGAACGCACACCGCTCGTGACCGACCCCTGGGGCGGAACGCGCGTCGGATTTACCGGAAAGACGAAAATCAATCGCAAAGACTTTGGTCTGACCTACGGCACCGTGATCGAAACAGGCAATCTCGTTGTCGGCGAAGAAGTGACGATCGCGCTCGAAGCGGAATTCGTCAAAGTCTGAACCTGAATTACGCGCATCATGGTCATGCGAAACGGATTGAGATGGATTACGCGGATAATTTCTGCGTAATCCATTTTTATTTTGAGAGATACCGTTCGATTTCCAAATCGAGGAATCCATACTTCCTGAGATCGCTTTCTCCAAAGCCAATCAGCTCCGGCTCTGTGAAAAGCCAAACACCGGTTTTTTCTTTTACGATCGCGCGGACTTCCTGCACAAGCTCCATCACCTCTTTCGCGGTCGCGTTGCCGGTCTCGTTTAGCACAATGACCGGTTGCGTGGGATTGAGCTGAACATTTCCTTTACGGAACCCTTTGAACCCGCAAAGCTCCAGTAGAAATGCAGTGGGGATTTTGATTTCAGCGCCGTTAGCCGTTCCACCGCCCGCATTTCCCGTGCTTCTGGCACGAATGGTGTGCAAGCGTTCCAGAAATTCCGGTGCATGATGTTCAATCTGCTTATTCGTCTCGGCATATTCTTGTTCCGTAAGGACCGCGTTCTTAAAAAAAGAGCCGGCGTTGCCCTCGACCGATTCGGCAGGAAAAGGGAACTTCTTATCGCGAATGGAGCGAATGGCGTGTCGGATTTCCGAGAGCGAGGCTTCTGGCTCCGTCTCGTGCCGAGCTTCGAACCACTTTTTTACATCGGGATAGGAAAGCTCTCGGCGTGGCTTCTTCGAAAGCCGAAGCGTCGTCGAACAAATAACATAGCGCTCTTTTTCCGTGGTGTTAAATATGCTTTTGCGATACTGAAATTTGCATTCACTATTCGTAAGCGTTTGAAAAAATGGCGATTCAATCGAGTCCGATTGAATCGAGCGCGAATCATTCGCTCTCGGCCGGCGGTCGAACACATCCACGCTAGATAGCACGTCCTTTATCTCACGTCCGTATGCGCCGACGTTCTGGACGGCCACGGCCCCCGCTTGTCCCGGAATGCGTGAAAGATTTTCAATCCCCCACAAGCCACGCTCGACAGCAAAACCGACAACATCATCCCACACTTCGCCAGAGGCAATGCGGAGCAGGACATCATCATCCTGTTCTTCCACTTCGATTCCACGATTAGCGATATGCAGAACCAATCCCGGAAACCCCCGATCGCTGACAAGCATATTGCTCCCGCCGCCTAAAATAAGGGCAGGCAGATGCTCCTTTTCCGCGAAGTCCAGTGCTTCGGGGAGATCGTTCGTGTCCGCAATCTCCGCATAAAAGCGCGCCAGACCGCCAATCTTGAAGGTCGTTAGCAATTTTAGCGATTTGTTTTTTTCGATGGTCAGCAATCCATTAAATCTTTCTATCTTGCACGATTGTTGCACTTCCTGCAATTGTTGCAATTCCTGCAACAGCAAACAGCAATCCTAATAATCCCTCTAAACCACATCCACCCCTTCCCCCGCCTTGAAAAGGCGGGGATTTAGAATGTCGTGATCGACGAAGCATCAATTCAGGCACTGAAAGCATCGCGCTTTGGAGAGCATTTTAATAAGCCGCTCTACGAAGGCTATGCGTTCGCGCAGCTTCCGGCGACGGTGCGCGGCCTCCTGACCGGCTCGCTTCCGCATGGACATGGGATTCCCTTCGGCGCGCGCGAAGACTTGCGAAAAAAATACGAGACCGTCGTTCTTTTTTTTATCGATGCCTTTGGTTGGTGCTTTCTGGAACGTTATCTTGATAAACCGTTTCTGAAGCGGATGGCAGAGGAGGGCCTGATTGCAAAAATAAGTTCTCAGTTCCCTTCCACAACCGCCGCGCATGTGACCACCATCCATACGGGCCTGAACATCGGGCAGAGTGGGATTTACGAATGGAATTATTATGAGCCGACGCTCGATGCCGTGATTTCGCCACTCATGTTCTCGTTTGCAGGCGATAAGGACCGAGATACGCTGCTAAAAGTCCATGCCAATCCAAAATTATTGTTCCCAACCGATACGATTTATCGCGACCTATCGAATCATGGCGTGCAAGCGTATGTATTGCAGGACCATCAATACACGCATTCGCCCTACACGGAAGTAGTAACAGGAGGCGCGCAGCTTGTGCCCTACCGTAGCTTGCCGGAAGCGATCGTAACGCTGGCAGAACTATTGAAGCGCCAGAACGGCCCTTCCTATTATTTTCTTTATTACGATAAGATCGATTCTGTTTCGCATCATCACGGTCCCGCCGCGCCGCATACTGCGGCGGAGATCGAAGCGACGCTTTTCGCGCTGGAATCATTCTTAGTTCCCGCGATGCGGTCGACAAAAGGCGATGCCCTTTTTTTGATGACCGCCGACCACGCGCATATCGGAATCGATCCGCAAACAACAGTGTACCTGAATGAAGCGATGCCGGAAATTATTCCGCTTCTGCGACGATCCCGCAGCGGAGAGCTAATCATTCCCGCCGGTTCGCCGCGCGATATGTTCTTGCATATCGTCGAGGGAAAGTTGAATGACGCCTGCGAAATGCTTACCGAAAAACTTGCCGGACGCGCCGAAGTTCATCGCACCGACGATCTCATCGCAGAAGGATTTTTCGGTTCCACGCCGCCTTCCTCCGCTTTTATGAGTCGCGTCGGGGACCTTGTGATATTGCCGTATGCCGAAGAAACGGTTTGGTGGCACGAACCGGGCCGATTCGAACAAAAATATTATGGCTCTCACGGCGGACTTACGCCGGAGGAAATGGAGACCGTGCTACTGGTGCAACCGTTTTGACTGAGATGTATTGAATAATGGCTGCGATACTTGCAGTATGGAAATAGATGTATGGGATGAAATTTCTCCAAATCGCAAACATTCCATGGTCATCTCAAACATCTCAGTCC
>DASYAJ010000674.1:0-4786 GCA_036501405.1 Kapaibacterium sp. (SeqCode) | reverse complement strand
TCCACCGGCAAGTCGCACTGCTTTTTGGATGAACGATTTCCGGTCTTCGGGAATGAATGTCTCTCGAAGGTCCGAGGTGCAGACAAGGAAATAATTGCGAAGCGGAAAATCATTTTGCACGTGCTTTGAAACATCATCGAAATTCGGGATGCCCGTCACAATCAGTTTCTCCGGGGGCGCGCCTTTGCGAATGAACCATTGCCGATAGGCTTCGCTGGCAACGCAAAATCTGCTATACTGCCGGCTCAGTCCCATCAGCGCGGTTCCCGCAAACCATCGCGGCAGGACGGGAAGCATTCTTGTCAGACGATACGCCCACCCTTCGGGATCGGTCATCCCCTCCTGCACTAAAACGAGCGGAGCGCGCCGGATATTTTTGGGAACGATAAGATCGGCGCAGGTCAAGACAAGATCGTATGGTCCACCTTTTCCTTGATAATCGACGGCAAGGTTGTTTTTTTCGCAATACTTCAAAACCCGTTCCCTGCTTCGATTCCCAAGAATCGTAAAATTCGTCAAATTACGCTTTCGACACCATTCGATCCAGCCGTCCGCGTAATACGGAGTAAAACATTGCTCCAAATTTGGAAACAGCAATCGCAGCTCGATCGCAATCTTGTGCATTTGCGTCGTTTGGTTCATGGAACCGCAAATGAATAGGATGCGACCTTCGATGGCGGTCGATAGCGATTGTGGCAGGCCCTCTGGTGAAAGTCCGGGCATTGCGGTTAAGAAATTTAAGCTTCCGTTGCGATCATTTCGGCGTCGAGCACTGGTTCCTGCTTTGTAAAAGACGGAGAGTGCCTTCGGGTATTGATGAGCAATGCGTAGCCAAAAATAGACCAAACGAGCTCGCGAAATCGCTTAATCAGCACAAAAGCTGCGGCAATTTCGGGCGCATTTCCGTTCGAGAGGATCAGGCTGGCGTATCCTGTATCCTGAATGCCAATGCCTCCGGGAACCATCGGAGTCGAAGCCCGAAGCAACACACACGAAACCTCCATTACCATTGCTTGCGGCACCGTGAGATTCGCATGAAGCAGAGTAAGAATGATAATCGTTTCGATATTTTCGCCAATCCAAAAAAGCAGATAGGTCGCGGTGAATCGTGCGACCGAAAAAATGTCTCGAAAAGAACCGAGATGCCGATTGAACTCCCGAAAATGCGGTTCCTTCCGATCGAACCACTGCGCCAGCTTCGGGAACGGAAGTTTCGTCAGCCAACGATGAAACCGATCGACAAAACTGGCATTGCACAACAGCCCTAACAGGACCGAATAGACGGCAACCACCACCAACGCTAATCCCAGCAGCATCCAGGCAAGGCTTTCGCCGATCCCGTTCGGCCGGAAGCTCGATGGATTACAAAGAGCAACGATGGCAACGATCATTGCGAGGATCGATTGCGAAAATCCCAACATCGTTTTGCGGAACACAATGCTCGCCGCTGTCGAAGAATGGGGATAGCCATACTGTCGCTTCAGGACCCAGGCTTTCGCCGGATCGGAAAGAATCGATCCCATCGGCACGGTGATGACCAATGCTTCTGTAGCCGCCCGAACAAGAAAGATATGCTTGAGCGATGGATGCCGCTTGGTTGAGGAGAGAAGTTTTCGCCATGCTTCCGAATCGAGCAGGGCCGCACAGGAGTATGGGATGAGAATAATAATAACTCCGAAAATCCCGATGCGGGCGATGGTCGCTGTGGCGCTCGAAAAATCAATCGTCCGAATAAGATTGACAATGAATGCCAAACCAATGACTATCCCAGCAATGCCTAAAATGCGCCATTTCGACGATGTAAGTGCGCTAAAAATGCCGATTTTCGAATCCTTCATTGGAAATGCGCGGGGAGTAATCGTAATGCTTCCGTGAAAAACTCCGAAAATCGGAATCGTTCGGACTCTATTCAACCCCATCCAGTCCCAACTTGCTCCTGAACTCCATTAATCTGTCGTTAAGAAATTTTGAAATCATCGTTCGCTGTTTTTCTACTATTTCGAAATTGCCAAATTCTGCCGTTCGCTCGAGATGCTTTGGAGCACAGCAAGCAATGCGGCCATAATAGGCGCCGCTAAAATGAGCCCGAGGAATCCGAACAGCAATCCAAAAATAAGCTGGGCCGCGAGTCCCAAAACCGGCGGCATTCGAATCGCTCGGCTTTGAATGAGTGGCGTCACCAGATGCGCTTCGAGCACCTGAATAATGATGTAAGTTACGAGCACTGCCACGGCCTTGCCGGGACTAATCATCAAGCCAATCAAAATCGGTGGAACCGCGCTGATAATAGGCCCAAAATTCGGAATGAACGTCAACAATCCGGTGAATAGCGCCAGCGTAAAAGCCAGCGGAATTCCGAGTATCGCCAATCCGATCAGTGTCAGGATGGTCAGCGAAATCATCGAACCGCCCACACCGATAAGCCACCACCACATCCGCTCGTGAATGGCGAAGAGCACACGCCGAATCTTTTCGTGGTGCTCCGGAGCGAAAAGTCGCAGCAGCCCGCTCCGATACCGTGCCGGTTCTGCGGCAGAATAAATTCCAATCACGATTACCACCACAACACGCAGCGCTATCGTAAACGTCGTCGAAACCGCGCCGGTGAAATGCTGAATCATCGAGCTCGATTCGCCAACGATGCTCTGCGCCGATGGGAAGTTTTGCACGATGTCGCGGCCCCAGTCATACTGCATCAACTGCCCGCGAAGCGCTGCAATCGACTGCGGAAGCATCACCTCGAATTCCTTCAGCTTCGCTTCCACGCCTGGCGCAACGAACGAGATAAGCACGAACGTCACACTAAAGAGTAATGCCAGTGTCATGGCCATCGACCATCCCCTGCCCAATCGGCTCCATTTTCCAATGAACTCCGCTACTCCATCCAGGAACACGCCGAAAAGCAGACCCGCGAAGACAAGCAGGAACACATCGTGCGCGATCCAGAGCAGCGCAACTCCCGCCAGAACACCGACAACGACCAGCGTCTGGCGGAATGTCCGGTTTACATCGTCTGTGGCATTTGGCATAGGCTTTCCGAAAAGCCTATGCACTCACCGCGCCAATCAATTTTCAATTACGAATTACCGAATGAGGCATCGAAGCTTAAAAACTAAAGCTCTTCCCCATTCGTAATTCGTAATTCTTCATTCGTAATTAATCAACCGTGTGCCTTAATCGCCTCGGTTGCGTCGATCTTCACGCTCGGGCCCATCGTCGAGCTGATCGCGACCGACTTCACATACTGCCCCTTCGCCGTGGCCGGCTTCGCGCGAATGATCGTGCTCAGGAACATATTGATATTATCGACAAGCTTCGGAGCTTCGAACGAAGCCTTGCCGACAGAGGCATGGACATTCCCCGCCTTATCGACGCGATACTCGATCTTTCCGGCTTTAACTTCCTTCACCGCTGTCGTCACATCCTGCGTGACCGTTCCCGATTTCGGGTTCGGCATGAGGCCGCGCGGTCCGAGAATTCGTCCAAGCTTACCAAGCTCGGCCATCACTTCGGGCGTTGCAATAATGACGTCAGTATCGGTCCAGCCGCCTTTGATTTTTTCCAAAATCGTCTCGAATCCGGCTTCATCGGCACCGGCTGCGAGCGCAGCCGCTTCCTGATTGCGGGTCACGACCGTCACGCGGACCGTCTTGCCGATTCCATGCGGCAGCGAGACTGTCCCACGAATCGACTGATCCGCCTTGCGCGGATCGACTCCGAGATTGATTGCAATATCGACCGACTCATCGAACTTCGCCGAAGCGGTCTGCTTCACTTTGCCGACGGCATCTGTAATCGAAATCGCCTTGCGGGACTTCGGGTCTTCTGCGCCGATCTTCTTCAAAAGGTTATTGTAGCGTTTACCGTGTTTTTGCATGATATTATCCCTCCACGGTTATGCCCATCGAGCGGGCGGTTCCAGCGACCATGCTCATTGCTGCTTCGACTGAAGCGGCATTCAGGTCTGCCATTTTGAGCTTTGCAATGGCCTCGACATCGGACTTCGAGACTTTCGCTACTTTATTCCGGTTCGGTTCTTTCGAGCCTTTTTCGATGTGCGCCGCTTTCAGAATCAGCGATGCGGCGGGCGGCGTTTTCGTGACAAACGTGAAGCTTTTGTCCGAATAGACCGTGATAACGACCGGGATGATCGAATCGCCCTCTTTCGAGGTGCGCGCGTTGAACTGCTTGCAGAACTCCATGATATTGAGACCTTTCTGTCCCAATGCCGGTCCGACCGGCGGAGCGGGATTCGCCTTGCCTGCCGGTATCTGCAGCTTGACAAATCCAGTGACTTTTTTCGCCATGTTGTTTGATGGTTTAGTAGTTCGTTACCCGCTTCGCCTTTTCTAATGTCCCGCGCCTTTTCAAGGCGGGGGTTAGGGGTTGGGTGGTTAACTCCTACGGTTAATAGATCCCGAATTTCTCCGGGCCAAATTGGAGCGTGATTAACGCTTTCGGCTCCAAATAGTTCAAACATGATCAGCATAAAATATTCAGAAAACTACTATTTATCTTGCACACGCATTTGTGCTTCATGAACTGTTACGTTTACAGGCCAATTCCGCCGCTTTTTAAAGTGTGGTAACTTTTTTGCCCACTTTTTTAAGGGGTGGTTTTAAAAAAATGAGAAAACGGGTGCCCGTTCGCCGCGGGAATTGAAAGAGTCCACCGTAGCGCATGAATACGAGGTGCATGGACTGCGAAGCGCAGGAAAGCCACAAGTAGCTGAAATAGTGATCAGTCTCCGTAAATTCAAGCCGTGAGGTTCTGTTTTCAAGTTTCT
>DASYAJ010000673.1:0-4131 GCA_036501405.1 Kapaibacterium sp. (SeqCode) | reverse complement strand
CGGGTGGTGGGTTCGATACCGATATTGTTCGCATCCTGCACAATGCAGTTCCCGAGCGCGTAAGCGTACTGCGTGAATCGACAGCTCCGACATCGCCCTATCTCGGAACAAAGCAGACGGTCTTCAATTATGTCAATAATGGGCTTGGCTATATCGCCTATTTCGGTCATGGCGGCGCAGCCGTTTGGGACGATCCCATTGACGACACGAATGGTTCTCCATTCCTTGTCAATACCGATGTGATTGGTTTTACGAACCAGTCCCGCTTCCCGATTATTCTCAGTATGACTTGTTTTACGGCGACCTACGATGGAACGAATGTGGGCATTCTGAACACGCTCCAAAATCAACCGAGCGCAGGGACCGTCGCTTGCATGGGAACCGAAAGCTTCGGATGGGAACAGAATGACGAGCACCTCGCCGAAGCAATCGTTCCACACCTCTTCGATTCGATTGGTGGAACGATTGCGGAACGAATCGTGGCCGGGAAAATGGACTATTACGCCGAAGGGCTTCCGGGCGATCTGCTGCCGCCGACGCTGATTTATTGCTATCATTATCTTGGCGATCCGATGCTCATGCCCTATTCTCCATCGGATAAAGCCTCGCTTTCGCTTTCGAGCCGCGTGATTCAGCCTTCGGGTTCCATGCAGATTACCGGTACAAGTTCCATTGCGAATGGCATCGCGCGGATCGAATTGACGAATAACGATTTCAGTCCGCTCGTACCCGCGCATTCGATCGACAATATTCCTATTACAAACGGGTCGTTCTCCTATACCGATAATGTTCCCGGCATAACAGTTCCCTACGCAGCGTATCGCGCGACGATCTATCAAGCCGCATCGAATAAATTTGCGGCGGCGGCAGAAGATGTGACGATCACGGAATCGCGTGTGACAGAACTCGATTTCGAGCCACACCCGCTCCCCGTGGGAACTCCGCTGGACTTTAGCGCGGCCATCCAGACTCCGAATCCGATCAAGAGTATCACGGCGAACGTCACAATTTATCGGCAAAATGCGAACGGGATCATTACGACGCTGCCATTGCCGCCAGCCACCATGACGGCGGTTTCGGATCGCTATCACACGCTAATTGCAGCGTCGGAATTGCAGGCTGGCGATAAGCTTGTTGCGGCAGTCACGCTCCTTGCTGGAGCAGACAGTGTCACCTCCGATTCCGTTTCTATTGTGGTAGGCGCGGCGGAAGATCCTTCCGTTTGGAAGGATAAATATCATCGCACGCTGACCGGCAAACTTGTGGCGGGAGGGCATGGGCTGGCCTGGCAGGAACGCATTTATAATTGGGGTGCATCGCCGGTAAATTCCACGACAGTTTCCTTGTTGAATCTTCGTGGAACGGTTCCACAACTTCTGGGATCGACCGTTGTGCAAGGAATTGCTTCCCATGCCGATACACTGGTCACGATTCCGATTGCAGCGACGTCGCTCGATTCCGTTTTGCTCGCGGTGGCTGTCACGCCGGAATCGGGGAATTCTCCGCTGAATCTTCGAGATAGCATCGTTACGAACGATACGACGCTTCCAATGCCCACCGCGCTAGGCGTCGTTCCCTATCTGGCAAAATTGGGAACGACGACGATCGATGGGACAACATCTTCGTCCGCATCTTTTAATGCTAATGAAGCCGTTTTTTTCCTTCCTGCATCATCGGAAGGAAACATCGCTGCGGATGTGACCCGTCTTTCGCGCATTTATGCACCGGCGCAAACTTCGCAGCCCGATATTCATTTCCTTCCCATGTATTCGGACAAAGGCGCGAAGTATGCGGCGCTTCGTGTTGTCAGCGATTCGCTGGGATCAATCGCGCTGACCCCATCCAAAACGGGAACGGCAACGCTCGCCGTGCAGATCAATCCGAACGATTCGCTGATCAAGCTTCATGCGAACGACAGCCTGTTCCTGTACCGTCTGGATGACCGTTCGAAATTATGGACTATCCTTCCCACGGCGCGCGCACAAAATACGGTCACGGCGACGATTACAAACTTGGGAACGTTTGCAGTCGCGTATAACTCCGATAAAAAGCCGCCGGTTGTCGATCTCGCGGTCGAAGGAGAAATCGCGCTGGCGGGTGGCGAGGTCGCGCCGCAGCCGCATATCGATGCCATCATTCAAGATGCCAATGGCATCGATGTGACGCCTGGCAAGACTATCGTGAAAATCGATAACCGCATCCTGCAAACTTCCGAATATTCGATGATCGATTCGGGACGCACGCTGACGACGGTGAACCTGACGATGCAGCCCAATCTTTCTGCGGGTTCCCATTCGATCACCGTCCAGGCGACCGATGACAACGGCAATACGAGCGCGCCGAAAGAACTCGACTGCCACATTTCCAATTCCTTCGGTGCGACGATTTTTGGATCGTTCCCAAACCCATTTACGAAGGACTACATGTTCATCGCGTATCAGATCGCAGGCATTTCGTTTGCCAATTCGGTCGCGCTCGATATTTATACGGTGAGCGGACGGCGCATTCGCACGATGAATTATCCTTCCACCGACCCGTCCCGCACCTATGGATTTTTGAAAGGGGGAACCGGAATGCCGACGAGCCTTGGCTACCATGAAGTATGGTGGGATGGCCGCGATGACGGCGGCTCCGAAGTTGCCAACGGCGTTTATTTTTATCGGCTCACGGTTGCGACTTCTTCCTCCACGCAGGAACTGAAAGGAAAATTTGCGAGACTACGCTAATCTCCTTCGACGCATTTCTCTTCCGCTTGTTCTGTTGCTGCTTGTTGCAGCGAGAAGCATGGCGCAGGACCTGTATGCCGGAGAATTTCTCCGCATTCCGGTCGGTTCCCGCGCGCTGGGGATGGGCGGAGCGTATACCGCGATTGCCGACGATGAATCGGCGTTTCATTGGAACCCGGCGGGTGTTTCGCTCATCGATAATAAATTATTCGGTTTCATGTACTCCGCCGAATATGGGACGCCGGGAAGTTCCCTTGCCGATTTTTATCAGATCGGGTTCACTTACCCGATGAAAGACGTCACGCTGGCGATCAATTGGGTGCGCCTTTCGGTCGGGGATTTAAACCAGACGCCGGATTTGACGAATGTCAGTGTCACGGACGAGCGCGAAGCCTTAGTGAACGAAATCTATTCGGGTTCCCCGAATTATTTTAGCGACAATGAAGATGCGTTCGTGCTTTCGATCGCTCGCGATAATAAGTTCACCGTCGATTGGGGATGGCTTTATTATAAAGAGGAAATAGAAATTCCGATTGGAATCAATTTTAAGGTGATCCATCAGGCGATCGGGAGCTTTGGAACGGCGAACGCGATCGGCGTGGATGGCGGCGCGATGGTGCGCTTCTCGCTCCGGGAATTTTTGCTCGACTCCGCGCTTGGGACCCTCTCGATTGGCGGCGCCGTCACCGATATTGCTGGAACCCAGCTCGCCTGGAGCACCCAGCGAACGGAAATCATTCCTATGCAGACTTTCGGCGGTATTGCCTATGAGCAGCCGGTGCCGATTATTCATTCGATCGCCACGTTTTCGACGGATGTGCCCATTGGCATCGCCTCGCAGCCGCGCTTCGGATTCGAGATGACCTACGACAAAGATATTTCGCTGCGTTTTGGACTGAACGAAGGGAATTTTACAGCCGGAGCAGGGTTCAATTGGAAACAGAAGATCGACGTGAACTATTCTTTGGCCATCGATCCGGCGCTCGGACCCGAAAACCGGCTCAGTTTCTCGGCCAATATCGATAATCTGATGAAGAAAGATTCCACGAATGAATAAATCGAAACGAACAGCACGATTCGGTCTCCCCGCGTTACTCGCAACCGTGGGACTCCTCTGCCTGGGGAGTTGCAAGCCGCCAACGGGAACGATCACCACGCCGCCGGTACCGCAATTCGTTCCGAATTCTTCGCCATTGGACGCGGTCGATCAGGGGATTTTTGCCGATTATGGAACGCAAAACGGGATCGTGATTCAGTGGGAACCGGATTCGACGGCAAATACCAGCGGCTACGTACTCTATCGGTCTGCTGGCGATTCGAGCGTGGGTTCCGATGGGCTGCTTCGGAACCGTACCACGGTTGCGACGCTTGAAAGCAATAACTTTCCGCTCACGACGCCGCAAAC
>DASYAJ010000672.1:0-19933 GCA_036501405.1 Kapaibacterium sp. (SeqCode) | reverse complement strand
CACGGCTTCTTCGGAAAGATACACGGAATTCGTATTGAGCTTGCTTTCCAAACCTATGCTGCGCGTCGAAAAAAAATCTGCCATGAATTGGCGCGCGATGTAGGATAAATGCCGAGGACCATTGCTATTCCATGCTCGAAGCACGGACGCTGCCAGTGGAACAAAAAGCTGAAGGACAGGCACGGAGGTCCCAATCGCTCGTTTACTGAAAAACGGTCCGAGATTCAAGATCGCGTGGAACTGTTCCCTCTCCACCAGCGCACGTAGACGCGCAAGATCGTCCTTCGTCGGAAATCCTCGCTCGCCTTGAATGATGTTGTGGACCTGAACGTCCGGCATCCCTTCCACCAACTGGCCTCCGGTTCGGTTGCATACATAGTGAATTTCCGCCAGCGGAAATTCATCGCGAATTGCTCGGACCGATTCCGAAATCAGCACCGCATCGCCGATGCAGACATCGGCCGTCACGAGAATTTTAGGAAAAGAGCGAAGCTCCAACGTTTTTTGCATTCGGCGCCACACGCGGCGATACTTTTGCAGAAAAAGTTCACTGACCCACGCGTTGCCAAACAGCCCGATAAAGGCACGTTGAAAAACCCTCGGCCCGAAGCGGGGGAAAGCATCTGTTGTCCGGTCTAATAACCGTAATCCTATTTTCGATAGCCCTTTATTCGTCATGGAGGTTGTGAGAATATGCTGGCTTGACGGAATGCCTTTTGGCGCGATGGTACACCGACCGATAGCTATGGTGTGAATGCAATCGAAACGCCAACGTTATTCAACGGTTGCGATCGCTGGATGACGGAGGTCGCCGAAATTCCGACCTGTAACGACGGAAGAAAGGGATACCAAGCTGCAAGTTCGAGGAGCACTCCGAAGATGTTGTGCATGTTATTTGGGCTGAAGGTAAGCGTAGAAGGAACAACGGTATTGGTGATTGAATGAATGAGCGCCGGACCGCCCTGCACTCTTGCCGTAATGGAACCAATGGAAAAATGCGCTCCGCCGGCCACGGCAAAAATCTGATCGCTGAACGAATTCAACGTTGGCGTCATCATACTCGCATGAGCAGCAATATCGTGTCGATCGCGAGTGGCCGAGCCATTTAGGATGGCCACGCCAACACTCTCCCATTCCCCATTCCAGTGGAACTCCGCCTCTTCGCTCATCGAGCGCAAGGCAGCGAAAAGTACACCGCCGGAAACCTCGGCAGACCATCCTTCGTCAAAGTTCCCATCCAAACCATTGGGCGTTTTCGGTTCCAATGCCTTCAAACGCTCACTCGTAGATGGAAAAGGGATGGGCTTCGAGGAGAGAGTACAGGGAAGAATTTGTGGTATCGCTCCATCCTTAAACGACCAATCCAATGGCGCTGCCGGAATGAGCGTTGCCAGAATTGGCTCCAAGCGATCCGTTCCAATCGGAACGCGAGAAATTCGAACCATTGCGGGCAACGTTGCATCATTGGACGGAATGGGCGTATTAAAAGTTAGCTGCTTCGTAACTTCCCCCTTCGAATGAATCCGGGACGATGGAACGTAACTATTTTCACTATTCCAGACCATGGCTCCCACGAGGCCAATCGCAAATACTTCCGCGATAAGGCTCCATGCGGGATTCCCAAAAAAATTGTTTCGACGCGTGGAATTCCACACGGCTTGCTTCAGTCGGTCGAGCGAAACGGGCGACCGGAGCTCTCGAATCGGTTCGAAAAGATCACTTGTAGGGCGATCGGGGCGAAAAAACATTCTCATAGTTCCTGCAAGCGAATATGGGTGGGAAGCAGCGATTTTGGTGGAGTGCGGAATGCCGATGGCGCATCGCTTGCGACCATCGTGTGTAATTTTTGTCTTGCGCGGTTCATGCGCGATTTGACGCCGGAAATCGTTCCACCCTGGATTCCCTGAATCTCCTTGATCGAAAGGCCGCTAATTTCGAACAGTACCAATGCTTCGCGTTCGCGCGCCGGCAATTGCTCGAGCGAACGTATTAAAACTTCGAGATCATACGAAGATTCTTGCGTTGATTCCCATGCAATGCGGCGCGCCTCATCGAGCGAGACGAAAATGCGCGAACGCCAGCGCTTTCGCCGCTGAATACGGACCGCGATTGTGCTCAGAAACCATCGGAACGCACCCGGCTCGCGCAGCGATGGAAAGCTCTGATACGCGGCCAGAACCGTATCGCTCATTAGGTCTGAAGCATCGTCATACGAACGAGTCAGCGCGCGGCAAAGCCGCCACGTCCGGTGGCGTTCCTGTTCGATCAATTCCCAAAAACGGGCGTCTTCGTCTGAAATTGACATTCGCGATGCGTCGTATGTATTAGGTGTCTAAATCCGCCAGGAAGTTTCAAAAAATTTTCACAAATAAGAACGAGGGACACGAAATATTGTACCTACATCCTCTCTGTAGGGTCATTAATAATCCCTGCGGGACAAATTGGTGACGCGAAACGTTTACGCGATCACGTCATAGAGAATAAGAATTGGTCATTTGATCCATAAATTCATATCGCGCAGCATTATTGCTTTATTCGTTTTGTTGCTCCTCACCCGATCGAGTAGTGCGCAGGTGTCCTTTCTTTCGCCGCTGCCATTTGGTATTTTGCAGGTCCATGGAGATGCTGCCGATCTCTGGCTGCAAGGATCGCTCGGAAGTTATGCTTCCTTTAGCTTCAAACTGAGTTCCGATAAGGATACATCGAGCTTTTCGGAAGGATGGACGAATGTCTCCGTTATCCAAGGGAGTGTAGATACGCTGATTAGGGTTCCCTCGACACGAAGGAATTATGGGCTTTATTGGCGCACAGGACTCACGGCTTCGGACACGGGCGGCATCATTGCCGGTCTTACACCGGGACATATTATCGGCGTGGCCGGACAATCGAACGCCGAAGGATTTTCCGGAGGTATGCAAGTGCAGGCCATTGGCGACATTCGCATGCTCTCGAACGATAGTACGTGGCAGCCAGCGCACGAACCGACCGGCGCAGGATATGGCGGTCCTTGGATTGTAGCGTCGAATCTGCTTTATCAACGCATCGGCGATACGCTGCCGATTGGCATTGTGAATGTTGCTGTCGGCGCGTCGGGGCTTACTAATATTGGTATCGGAGGTCAGTGGATTCGTAACCCGAACGATCCGGAAGATTCATCGCTTTATGGCATGGCCCTTCATCAGTTTCGGCACGCCGGTTCGGAACTCGAATGTCTCTGCTGGATTCAGGGCGAACAGGATTCCTATTTGCTTTCCTCGATCGACGCCTATCGTCGGGCATTCGATACCCTTATCGATGGATTCTGGAACGATCTCCGTGATACGTTCCCGGTTTTTCATCTTCAAGTCGGTGGGGACGATAACGTGAGTTTAAATGATTGGCCGCAAGTGCGGGAAGCCGAAAGAATATTACCGCCATCGACCATCGTGGGAACTGCGTTGGGGCGCCCGCTCGTCGATCTCATCCATTACTCTCCACCAACACTTACGGCGGTCGGAACAATGTTCGCCAGCGCGATCTTAAATAATGGATATGACATCCCATCTCCTTTGTATCCGCCGCTCATGCCCGACAGCTTTGCAACACTGGACTCTATTACCGATGGAAGCATTCCCGGTACTTATTGTTTTTCCATTCGATGGACCCGGAACGGGCAGCCTGTCAAACTCAGGAGCTTGACTTCATTTCAGTATTTTGGTCTGATCGTGGATGGAATTCCTTTAGATACCTCGCTCATCTGGTATCGGATCGCGCCGGATTCGACCCGTGTGCTGATTGGAGATAAAACCCAAGCGATTACCCTGGACCACACATGGGCCGTCACTTATGACGATGCCGCCGCCTCCGATCACGCGCCAATCGCAACAATTGACGATCGTTTCGGCGATACAATCTACGCGACGGCTTTCTATGCCCTTCCTTTCTCTGCTCCCGCGAATGTCTCCAACAGCGTTGAGCCGGAAGCGCCGTCAATCGTTCCCAATCCCGCGTCGAACACGATTTCGATCGATGTCTCATCCTTATTTGGAAAAATCGAAGCGACGCTCGTTTCGGAAAATGGGGCGGTCCAATGGAACGAATCACTTCCCGAAGATCATCCCCCCACCCTATCGTTCGATGTATCGCAGCAAATTTCTGGGACCTACTTATTGCGTCTATCGAACGGGTATAGGACGATGGAAAGCAAATTCGTATTGGAACGATAATTATTCGATTCGGAACGCTTCCGATTTTAAGAGATAGAGCGGTTTCGTAAAGTTCGGATGTTCCACCGCATAGAACGCGCCTTGGGAACCGTAGATATTTAACTCATCCCCTTGGTCGGTTGTGGTCAAAACCGAATCCTGCGTCGTGTCCGAATAGAGGAGTGCCATGTGAATGACCATCACCCTTCCGACAAGTGGCTCGGATAAACGATAGAACGTCATCGCATCTTCCGGGGAACGTTCCTTTTGGATAAACGTGGTATCGATTCCCTTTCCGGCAAGATGCAGCCGTGCGCTAATCCGTTGTCCCGCTTCGGGAAAATAGATTGCGGCGTTCCCCGCGCTATCGAACTTCAAGGCAACCGGCTCATACACAAAATCGCACGAAGCGCATTCGGCTGTCATGTGCGGCAGCGATGCGTTCGACGAGGAATCGGACGTGCGATACACATGCACCAGAATGGAATCACCCATCCAGCGATGCCTGCCGAGACGATAGACATCCGGATTGACCTTTTCACTCGTTCCAACCATTAGCTGCCAAGCTGCAGAGGGATGCCAGAGCAGCCCGCAACTTGCAAGCATCAAGAAAGAGCAGGGCAATATTACTCGCCATGCGATTGCTCGCCCTACGATTGCTCGCCATGCGGCAATTTTTGGAGAAGCGAAGAGCTTCATTGTTCTGTCACCGCTTCGGCGTCGATAAATCCTTCCTGGCCATCGACAGAAACGGAATAGAGATTTCCTTCTTTGGAGAGCAGGGTCAGCATTGTTCCCTGCGGAACGATTTTCAGGACGGTCGTTTTTGTTTTGTCCGAATAGATGGCTACTCCCTCCGCTGCCGTCACTTTGACCATGGAAACCTTTTTCGTTGTTTTCATCGGCTCTTCGGATGCTGCCGCAGGGGTCGTCGGTGCTTCGGGAGGTTCACGGAACGCATGACGATTGTGGTGGATATGGAGCGGTCGCATTTCGGGTGCAGGCGTGGCGAGCGTACCCGTGCCAGCGAGCTTCAGGGTTTCGACATGTCCCAAACTATAGAGCGTTAGTGTAAGTGGCGCGGTATTATCGATGGCATACTGCGCCTCGTCCTCACGAGAAAAATGTTCCACAATACGCGAAGCACTCGATGCGCAGCTTTCGCATTCTATAATCAGGCTGTCTTTTTGCGGGTCCCATCGGGCAGCCCCGTGGCCCGCGAGCGCAACCGTCAAGGTATCGTTCGATCGCGAAGCCTCCAGCGTCGCTGGAATGTAATAGGTACATGCGTGAAAGAACGTTACACCCAGCGCGACAAGCGCGACACTGGCAACGTTGTGGCTTAATCGTTTTGCCTTCGGTAAGTTCATGGAAGCGGATCTAAAAATTTGACGATGGTCACGGTATCGATGGGTTCTAATGTCTGAAGAAGCTTTCCTTTTCGCCAGGCATTGTCCACGCGGAAATATCCATAGACGCCTTTGGCAAACGCGAGGCTGTCCATGGCAATCACATGTTCCATGCTGGGTAAAAACCGCACTCCTTCGCCGCGCGCAAGGGCTTCGTCGAACTCTGCGCGCGTCTGATATTGCTGAGAAGAAACGACAAGTTCCGTCTCCATGGGAAGTTCAATAATCATCTCGCTCGATCGATGACTTGGAGCGATATGCGAGCTGGAATCGGCCTGGGATACTGCTTTCGGTACCACGGTCGAACGCAAAATATAATAGAGCACGATTGCAGCCAGGACAATCGCTGCAATGACCCAAGGGTATCGAATATGGCGGCCAGTTCTATTGGATTTTTGGGGATTTGTCCGAACGGGTTTCGTGAAATCGGCAATGTGCGTTTGTGCAAAGCCATTCAGCCGCGCTACGAGAATTTCGAGCTCGGCATTCGAAAGCAAGACGCTTTCGCTGCCGGCCGGCTGAAGAATATTCGGTAAATGGACAATCGTGCGTGCTGTGGCGAAACTCAGCGTCATGGGGCGGAACGAATCGTTGATGCGTACCGGGTCCGGGAGCACGAGCGTTGCGTCGGGCGAAGTGAACAGCGCAACCGCTGCCGGTTTGATCTGATACGGAGCGACGATGCGCTGGAACTCTTTTATTCCTTCCTGCAACGCGCGGTACGGATTTTCCATCGCTTCTACTTCGGATGTCCGCTGCCGCGAACGAAATCCAAAAGAGGAAGGCTGCGCTGTCTGGGAAGCTTCCACATGCCACTCGGCACGCAGGGAGCCATGAATCGTTCCAGGTGTTGAATACAGATTCGCCAGGACCGCGCCGCGAGGCCAGAGCAATACAAAATGGTCGATCGAAAGAGGAAGCGGACAGCGGAGAATGAAAATCGGCTCGCGGGAGTGTGCCGCATATTGCCGGATCGATTCCTCGATCCGCAGAAATGCCGTCCGATTTTCTTCTTCGAGAAATTCCGGACCGCTGATGCGAACCTCAAAAGCCAAAATTTACTCCAACTTCCATGATTTCAGATCAAATAGCGAACGGCTCAGCTAATAAAATCATGCCAAAATAATCTCGCATCCTTGCGCGACTACTGGACCGGCTTCTGCAATTCCACAAACACCGTGCGGGAAAGAAACCGGCCTTCCGGCAAGCGATTATCGACCAAATTCGCCTGTCCCTCGCCTTCGCTTTGGAACGTCACAAACGCGCCGTTCTTTCCGACCGCCTCTTTCAGGGCCGCTTCGACAGCCGCCGCGCGCGCCTCCGAAAGCTGAAGATTATGCGCGCTCTCGCCGGTAATGTCCGTATAACCCTGAATGAGAACTGTCGTGTTCGGGGTGATCGATTTCGCAATTTCCGAAATCACACGTTTTGAACGATCGCTTAAGTCCGACTTATCGAAGTTAAAGGTGATAAGATTGTAGTGTTCGAGGATTTTGTCCTTGACTCGCTCTTCGCGCTTCTTGCGAATGGTGAGGAGCGACACATTCGCAGTGTCCTCGGCTTGAAATTCCGTTCCCATCGAATCGGTGAGGTGAATAGTCGCCACGAGCGGAGAATCGATCCGCGGAAGTTCGTCGGGCGTCGGGTGCCATTGCTGCATCGGTCCAGGCCCGCGATATGACGCAAGAATGCGATCGGCTTGCCGGAGATACAATGTATTCTCCACGAGAGCGAGGCTGGAACTTTCCTTCGTCCGCAGCCGGATCGTCGGTGGGTTCATCGTTCGGTCGATCGTTTCCACAATCAGCGGATCGAGCAATGGAGCATAATTTGTCGCAATCTCGACTCTGCGATTTTCTTGAGAGCCATCCGGCGTTGTCGTGCTGGAAGGATTGGCGGGAAGGCCTTCGGTCGCGACCGAAATCCGCGAGGGATCGATCTGCCACACGTTCACTAAATATGCCTTCACGGCTTCGGCGCGCTTGCGCGCAATCGAGGTATCTAACACCTCTTTTCCGGTTCCCGAATTCGTTCCGGTCAGCGTGATACGAATGGAAGCACTATCGGCCAGGCGTTTGCCGAGGACGTTCAATTCCTCGTGATAGACTTCCAGCGAGCTCCTGCCTGCCAGCGAGTCGGCATGGAACGATTGCGCATCGGCACGCGAGGCATATCGATGATAGCGAGAAGGAATTTCAGCGCTATCGTCGCCAAAAAAGATGTAGTTGAGCGCGGGATAGGCTTCGCGGCGTTCGAACTCCTCGATTCGAATTTGCGGGTCGGGCGTTTCGATTTCATTCCCAAGCGAATCCTTCGTTACACCCGAAATTTGGACCGTGGCGCTCATCTCACTCTTGGGCGGTGGCGGCGCAGCCACAGGCGGTGTCGGAGTTTCAACGACCTCCAGTTTCGGTTCCGGTGCGATATTGAACTTCAGCGCAACGCCAAGCGAGACCGTGAGAATATGCCAATTATAATCGGTGAGAATGCTCGTGATCGGAATGGAACAAAGGAGTTCCGGCGCGAGCATTACCTTTTTCGAAAGCGGAACATCGAGCGAAGCGCCCAGCGTAAACGCCGCCATGATACTCGAACTATTTGCAATCTGGCCGTTTGAAGCAATCACATCGCTGTTCGTTACCGGCTGCGATGTTTGCCCATTGGGAAGGACCCATCCGGGTGTCGTAGAAACATCGTTCAGGGTTGCGGTCCGTTTCAAAAGATAGCTAATGCTTGGTCCCGCAACAGCGAAAAAATTCGAGGCAATGGGATATTTCACAAAAAGATCCGCAGAAAGCGCAAGAATTGTCGCGTCCAATTGGTATTGATGGGCGACCGAAACAAGCTCGCTATCGGGATTGCGTGCTTGCACATTATCCAATCCTGGCAGTGTCATCGTAGCGCCGATGCTGGAGAACCGGAGCCGAGGCGAGACCCAGAGCGAACTTGCCGGCTCACCAAGCGGAGTTTCGAACAGCAGATAGCCGGCGGGAAGAAAACTCGATCCGGTTGTGAACGCGCCACAGAGCGTATCCCCGCGAAAGAGCGGCAAGCTGAGGCTTTCGTGATGGTAGCCAAGCGCCAAGCCGCCGCCGACGTACATTGGCCGCGGCTGCGATTGGGCGGTTGGCGGCCGAAAGGTCGAGGCCACAAGGGCCGTGAGGAAAAGCGCGAGTGCGCCCCAAGATCGGGTCATCATCCATTTGGGATAACAGCGCGGAGATACGTTTCGTCCTGCTAAAAATTGATGCCCGTCCAAACCACCTTCGAAAGAAAGGTCGGTTGTTGGGTCAGCGCGGCATTGGTACTGCCGCTCGGGTTCGGATTTGCCTGCAATTGGATCATGAAATCATGCGCCCATTCCTTCGTTACGAATAAACTCAATGGAATATCGGTCTCGATCGTGCTAAGTCCATAGTTTCCCGCGCCGGTATTATTCGGACCGACCGTCGGGTAGCCGGTGGCAAGTTTGAGTGTCACATCGTGAACCTCAGCGGTGAGCTGCGCGCCTTTCGTTCCCCAATCGTAGGATGCCGACCGAATGGCAACGAGGTTCGTTGTCGATCCGGTCAAATCCGAAAGAATATTGGCTGTTAATTGTCCTCCGATACTTGGCAAGAGATTTCCGAGCGCGGTGTTATTACCGGAAAGGTCCGACTTGAAATACCCTCCCGTGCCAAGGAAATAAATGGCGTCTTCCTGCGCTGCTGTCGTATTCGGTTCGGGACGAAGTTCAAAATCGACTCCGTTCTTTTGCTCATAATTGTAGATATAAAGCTCCGGATGGTTTTTCGATCCCTTCACATCGATTTCGATTTTGGCTTGATCGCTGCTGCCGTCCGATTTGTGGTGCGTTCCAATATAATCGGCCGTAATATCGATATTCGGGTTGGTAAGATCATGCAGGAACGATACCCTTCCACTGGAAATGGTGAAGGTCTGCAAAAAGGAAAACGTCGAATTAGGCGTTAGATCGAAAAAGCCATCGGCATTGAGTGCAAGGTCGTCGCCTCGGACAATATTCAAGGTCCCGCCCGGTTTCAGATCGGCTTTAAGTTCCGTATTCAGAATGCCTCCGAATGCATTCCCAGCAAAGGGAATCGTGATCTGCGCCGTACCCTGTGTGTTGACGGTCAGGTCCATTCTTAATTTTTCCGCAAAGCTCGGCGCGAGTAGGTTTTCTTGGGAGGGTGCTGTCGCCGAAGGCTCGGTGACTGTTGCCTGTTCGGTGCCATCGTCATTACGATAAATGTCCTTCATTGCATTCGGAAAAAGCGTATCGTCCGGCATGGCGGATCGCGTCGAGGCGACGGGACTGAAGTCGGGATGGCCTACAAGATGAACGGTATCGGCCTGGGTCGTCACGGGAACAACGCGTGGAATCGCTTCATAGATAACGCCTTGGTCCGAAACCGTTTGCGATTCGTTCGAGGTCGAGGGCATCGTCACATTGGCAGCGAGAATATCGATGGTGCCGCTAATCTTCGGGGCTTCGAAGGTATTGTAAAAATGGAAATCTTCTCCGCCGGTGCTGATCGTGACAGGTCCATACGCGAGTGGGAGCGATTCTTTCGCGGCGTCGGAAAGGACCATAATGCCATCGGATCGGAGCCGCAAATCGAAGTTCGTAATATCGAATCCATTGAAGGTAAAGCTCCCATTCAAGCTGGCCGAGCCATTGGGATCGTCAGAAGAGATATTGCGCACACTATCGTTTTGCAGCACGAGCGCATTATGGGCGAAGGTGATCGGGCCGCCGAAAAGATACCAGATGTTCGTTGCCGCCAGGAGCAATTCACCATTGCGAATAAATGCTTGTCCGGCATACTGAATATTGTTCCTGGTTCCCGAAATGGTAAAGTCGATATCGCCCGTGCCGAGCACTTCACGAAACGGTGGAAGAAAGGGCGTCGCAACATCGAGTGGGAACTGTGTTGCACGAATGCTTGCGGCAATCGGCGCAGAGGCGGTGCGTGCGCTATCAGCGGCATAATTCGGTCCACGCTCGAAGGCAATGACCATCGGAATGCTTTCAATCGTTGCCGTGAGTTGGCTGCCACTTCCTGAACTCGCCACGCCTCCGTTCGGCGTGCTCGAGGTAAGGCTATCGACGTGCAGCCGCATCGAGCCTTGTAATTGCTCGTTCTTATAGGAGAGCTCAACGGAATTCGAATCGAACGTGATCCGATTTTCTCCATCGTTGCCGTAGGTCATCGAGTCGATAAACAAGCGCGTTTTGAATGCAGGATTTTCGAGCGTTCCCTGGAGCGACGCCTGAAAATTGCGGATCTTTCCATTATAGCTCGTGAAATCGAACGTCTTCGCATTCGGATTGAACGGAAGAATCGCTTTCAGGTCCTTCAAGTTAATGGAAGGAAAAGAAGCCCAGGCATCGATAGTGTCGTGAGCAATCGTTCCACCCAGACTCATCTCCTGTTCCGGCGGATTATGAGAATAATCTTTCAGCGGATGCTCGATATTCAAGGAGTCGATTCTTACCAATCCATTTTTCGCAATCAAAAGATGAGCCGGAGTTTCGTTCCGCCAGATATAGCGCCGGAGTTCGTTGTTGGCAGGAGTAAAATAAGGATTCGAATAGGTGACATCCAGACTGTCGAGCGTAACGCTCAGGTCGCCATTCGGAAAGAGCGCATTACCGACCAGGTGCAGATCCAGCTCGTTATTGTAGTTGGAGGCCACGCTAAAGTTCAGCGCTTCATTCCGGTAGGTCATGCTGATTTTGGGATCGTACAAGAGCGCGGAACCTAAACGAAGGACGGAATCGGTGGAAAGATCGAGCGAGGCATCGAGATGTTCGAGTACCCGGGCCGAATCGTTCGAGAGATGATTGAGCAGAAGATGAAAGCTCGTCGGCTGCGCCTGAATACGCGGGACGGCCCCTTCGAACTTGGGCAGTGCAAGCGCGGAACTATCGCGCCGGTGCATTCGAATACGAATCGTTCCAGTCCTTCCGCTATCGCTCAACAGCGTCATTCCGGTATCGCGCGTTGTATCGAAGGACTCGACGAGATCGGTATCGACGTCCATGCGGTCGCGAAGAACGAAGGAGACACTGTCGCCATTCATTGCCAGAGAAATGTCTCCCTTGCGGCACCCATGCACATTCCCATCGATCTTCCCTTGAGCGAGCAGAAACGTTTGTGGAAGGAAATCGGCAAGCGGACGAAGGTCCTTTACATTCAACGCATAATCGAAGTCCAGGGAATCGGAACAATTCGCGATGGAAGGCTCGGTTGCGGAGAACACAGGAAAGTTCCTCTTGCCCACCGCATCGAGGAGGACACGCACGCGGCTGGGAAGGACATTCAGCAAATCGCCGGTGCGGAAACGGTGCTCGATGTCGATATCCGCCATTGCGCTTCGGATCGAAAGTTTGTTGTCATCGGCGGTGCCGGCTTGCATGCTGACATCGAGCGAATCTTCCGGCAGCGCATGTCCACTGTATTCGAGATCGTAAAGTCGCGCGTGTGCCGTTCCGGTCACGTCCTCGAGATTTCGTGCCGAACCGGCGACATTTGCTGTCACATCGACGCGCGCAGGATTCAGTTCCTGGCTCGTCACAAAATCACCGAGGAGCAGATTATTGACGGTGCCATCGAATCGAAATGGCAGTGACTCCGATGTAAGCCCAAGCATGGCGCTCGTCACATGGACGCTCGGGCCGCCATCCATTTCGGCATCGAGACGATCGGTCGTAAACGTTCCACGATCGATGGCGCCCACAAGATCCAAGGTCTGGACCTTATAATCGCCGAACGTGGATGGACCATCCGTTTTGACAGTAATACTGGAGGCCATGGTCTTCCAATTCGTTCCATGCCCCGCAAGCTGTGCTTCGGCGGTGATGGAACTTTCATAATCGTCCCCCGGTACGAGCGCGGCGACATTGAAATTCGCGGTCTTGACACCGGCGCGATATCGCATCGCGTGATTGCGCAGATCGAGCGCCACATCGCCGGAAACATCGCCCGCGCCGCTCGACTTAGCCGCAAACTTCGTATGAAAATTGAGTGGCGCTCCGGCATAGGTCAGGCTCGATATATTGATCGTGCCAAAGCGGGAAAGATTTGGCAAATGTAATCCGGGGACGTAATCGTCGAGCGTGGCATTCGATAAGTTCCGCGCCTGAATCGCCACATTCATCGTGAGCGAATCGGGATGATGCAGATTATCGAGTTCGCCGGCAATCGAAATATTTCCCTGATTATGAAAATCGAGATCGAGATGCTTGATTTTTAGTTTTCCAAATTCTCCCGTTGCTTCGAGATCGATGCCAGGTGAACTTCCGAGAAATCCGAGAGGCTTCGGCAGAAATTGTTTTAATTCCGCCGAGCTGATGACTGGGCCTTTCAAGCTTACGTCCACTTTGGAATGCTGCAAAGCCGACAGCACGACCGAATCTTTGGGCCGCGCAATATCGACGGCGAATCCGATCGCGGAATGCCCCGTCGTAATTTTCGCATCTTCCATTTTTGCCTGAACCGAATCGAGATAACCGGTGAACTGCAAGTGCGAAACGAAAAACCCGCTCTTCTTTTCGATGAACCGTAAATGATGGACGCGCGCCGATTGCATAGCGCCACCGCGCGCATAAAATCGGCTATCGAGATCGATCTCTTCTGCTTCGACGTCGGACCAATCGATCGCCGGTTCCGCCTCACTGGCGGACTTTGCTTTCAGCGCGGCCTCCTGTTTGGGAGCGAAATTATAATCGCGCATATAAAAGCTCCCGTTCTGAATCTGAAATCGCGAAAGATCGATAACCTGCGTGAAGGGCTTCGAGGGTCCCGCAGGCGCCGCAGGGACCGGTTTCGTCAGCAAGCTAAAGTTCCACGTCGTATCGCCCTGAAATTTGACGAAGCGGACGACCGGATGTTCGAGTGTCATGCTCGTCACGCCAATTTCATTTGTCTTGAGCCAGCGCCATAAAGAATAGCTTGCCAGAATTTTATCGACATGCACGAGTGGGATCGAATCGTAACGGGTTCCGGTCTTGAGCCGCAGCGAGACGTCCTCCATCACGAATCCTTCGAGAATATTCCCACGGATTTTGCCAACGGAAAGCGTTCCATTCGTGCTCGATTCGACCGCGCTCACTAATTCATTGATGACCAGCCGCTTGAAGATCGGGAGCTGAATAAAAAGACCGGCAGCAAAAAAGAAGATCAGGAGAAAAAGAAGGAGCAGCGCCAAGACTTTACGCGTTCGCCCCCAGAACGTTCGCTTTTTTTCCGCGCGCACCGGTTCCCCGCCGGCCTGCGGCGCGGCGTTCTGTGCCTCGGATTGGGGTACGTTCTTGTCCATCGACGATTGCAACAGCAGGTTCCTGAGAAAGCAGAGCAACGATGCTATGCAAAAACCTACAAATACCGGGGCTTAGTTCGGAAACATTCGAACCTGAGAAAAGATTAATAAAAGAAGAACCAGGATTTAAGGAATGGAAAGGTCTCAGGATATTACGCCAAATAATGGATTCGATCCACAAACTCTTCCTCTGTTTCCAAACATCGAATGATTCGTTTGATCAATTCTCCCGGTGGAACCTGTGTAGAGACAAGAATGCCATAATGATGGTGATTCATATTCATATACTCAGCATGAAGCCGAGTGAAATCGCCACGGTTGAAGGAAACGAACGCTCGCTCTAATTTTATGGCAACCTCTAATTGTTCTGGGTCCTGAAACCCTTGCGACCCTACTTCCTGCGCACGCATGGCATCGATTCCGCGAATCCGCAAACCCGTCGCCACAGGCCCATGAATATCTTCATCCAGAAGTATTTTAGGGATCAATTTGCCCGATGCGCTGCGTCCGTCATGGCCTTCCACGGGGAAGTATCGTTATTGTTCGCAATATCCGCATCAATCTCCTGCTTATGATCGAAATAAAAAGCGAGGGCTGCGAAAACTTGCGCCGGGGTCAAGTGCGGAAGTCCGAAAAGAATTTCTTCCGGATTCATGCCGAGGTTGAAATAGCCCGCAATACTGCGGACCGGCGTTCGCGTTCCTTCAATGATCGGAACTCCGCTCAATATCTGTGGATTCGAAGTGATATGGGGATAACTCCCAATTGCATTCATCTTTGTAGTACGTTCCAACTCCTTATTCTGGTTCCCCCTAACGCTATTGCTTAACCGTATCGCTCAACACTATTGCTTAACGGTATCGCTCCAAAATCTTCTCCACAATACCCGTTGTGGAGCGGCCTTCGGCGAGCGGGATCGTCATAACCTTGCCGCCATGCTGTTCGACCACATCCGCGCCAACGATCGTTTCTCGTGAATAATCGGCGCCTTTGATCAGAATATCGGGAAGCACGAACCTAATAAGTTCCAGCGGCGTCTCTTGATCGAAAATCACAACTGCATCGCAGCATTTCAAACTCGCCAGAAGAAACGCGCGGTCGTCCTCCTGCTGAATGGGACGGTTCGGACCTTTGATTGCTCGAACGGAGGCATCGGAATTCATTCCGATGATTAGTGCATCGCCGGCCAATCGCGCTTCATTCAAATACTGCGCGTGTCCGGCATGAAGAATATCGAACACGCCGTTGGTGAAGACGAGCTTCTTTCCTTCCGCGCGCAAGTGCTCTCTCCATTGGTGAAGAGAGGATTTACCGGCATCATCCCGGAACGAAAAAATCGGTGCAACTTTGATTCCGCTCACCATAGCTCCATTTCTTATCCCTTTGTTTATCCATTCGCTTCCACATCTTCGAGCAGCACTTTCGTCAATTGCTCGCGATAGATTGGAACGATTCCCAACTCTTCGATGACGAGTCCCGCCGCGCGGTTGGCCACGACGGCCGATTCCTTCATGCTCATTCCACAGGCCATACAGATGGCGAGTGTCGCAATCACGGTATCGCCGGCGCCGGAAACATCGGCTACTTGCCGGGCCATCGTCGGAATGCGGGAAGGCTCGCCTTTGCCTCCGTTATGCACGCTTTTTTCGAAGAGCATCATTCCTTTTTCCCCGAGGGTCAGCAGAATATTTTCCGCGTTCAATTTTTCGAGCAGTTTCAGTCCGGCGGAGATGGCATCTTCTCCGTTCTCGATTCTCAGGCCAAGTGCATCTTCCACTTCCTTGCGATTCGGTTTAAAGACCGTCGCATTCTGATACTCGAAAAAATTCTGCACCTTTGGATCGACGAGCACGGGCACATCGTGCTTCGTTCCGAGCGCAATCACTTTATGAATGAGCGAGCGGGTCATGACACCCTTATTATAATCTTCGAGAATAATTCCATCGAGTTCCTTAATCCGGTCTTCGAGGATAGCAAGCAGCTTCGTTTCCGTTTCCAGCGAAATTTCTTTCTTCAGCTCATGGTCCATGCGGAGCATTTGCTGGCTGCCGGCAATGACGCGCGTTTTAACCGTCGTCGGTCGGGAACGATCCGTTACGACACCATCGACAGGAAATCCGAGATCGGTAAAAATTCCCTTCAGAATGAGGCCCGATGTATCATCGCCGACTACGCCGAGCATCAGCGGCTGCGCGCCGAGGCCCAGAATATTGTGCCCCACGTTCGCCGCACCGCCTAAGCGCGCTTGCTCGTTTTCGATTTCGAGGACGGGCACCGGCGCTTCGGGCGAAATGCGCGAAACGCTGCCGAAGGTATAGCGGTCCAGCATCAGATCGCCAACGACGGCAATCCGTGCATTACAAAATGCGTTCGAGAGCGCCTCGATGCGCGTGGTATTCAGTTCCAGCATGATGTCACGATAACAGTATTCTAAAAGAGCAATCGAGAAGCAAAGATAGTTCAATGCATGGGGAAACCACCCCCCAAACCCCCGCCTTGAAAAGGCGAGGGAAGTTTTTTTTTACAGAAGGCTAACTCAGGAAGCGTTCCTCCCATAATGTGAGGTTCAGGAGCGACCAGAGGAGTTGTCCGTTGTTGCGAACGCCATTCGTGTGCTCCGAAATAAGGTTCCGAATGTATTCGATGTTCGTATGAGTCCGAAGAAGTTTGCTTGAATAAAAATGCTCTTCCATGAACGACCGCAGATCTTTTTTTAGCCACTCGTTCACGGGCGCGGCAAATCCCATTTTACGGCGATAAATGTGTTCCTGTGGAAGAATTCCTTCGGCGGCTTTCTTCAAAATATATTTTGGAACGAATTTCGGGCCGAGCTTGATACGACGCGGCAGACGAAATGCAAATTCGACAATGCGATGATCGAGAAACGGCACGCGCGCTTCGATGCTGGTGGCCATGCCGATTTTATCGACGCGCATGAGTAAGAGTTCCGGCAGCCGCTGACGGAATTCGAGGTACATCATTCGGCGGGTATATTCCGTATCTGGATAGGCACGCAGTACTTCTTTGTGCCACTTTTGCGCAAGTTCCATCGAAGAATTTGCAGCATCGTACTCGCGAAGCAATCCCTGTTTATGTTCTTCCGTAAAGGCGAGCGCCCCACCGGAAAAAAATGCTTCCCCTTTCGCAAAACGCCGCAGATATTCCCGAATGAGCGGATCTTTCACCACCGGGCTGGCCGCAAGATAGGCTGCCTGGCGCATGATCTTTGGAGAAAGCTTCCCAAGCGGGTTCCAGAGTCGCGCGTAGAGCTTGATGTCCCGCACTTGCTGCCGATAGCCTGCAAATTCTTCATCGGCTCCTTCGCCGACCTGCACAACGATCGTTCCCGAATCGCGCGCGAGCTTGCTGACGAAATAAAGGGGAATGCAGACCGGATCGCCGTTCGGCTCATCTTCGTGCCAGGCAAGATCGGAAATGACACGTTCCGCATCGCTCGAATCGATGAGAATTTCGTGATGATCGGTCCCAAATTTCTGCGCGATGGCTCGCGCATAGTTCATCTCGTTATATTTTTCGAGTTCCTTGAAGCCGACCGAGAATGTCTGCACTGGCCGCGACATCAGTTCCGACATCAGCGCGACATTCAGGCTGGAATCAATCCCACCCGAAAGGAAAACACCGAACGGAACATCCGACATCATGCGGTCCTGAATGGACTGCCGCAATAATCTTCGAATTTCTTCGATGGCCTCTTCTTCGCGAATATTTTCGAGCGGTTCTCCGGCATTCCGGAGCGACCACCACTCCCGCTTCGTCACTTTTCCCTCGGCGGTCACTTTTAAGGAGTGCCCGGCTTCGAGCTTAAAAATTCCTTCGAACATGGTCGCCGGCGCGGGCGGCATCATGAGCGAAAGATAGTGCCCAAGCGCGGGTTCGTTCAGCTTTGCCGAAAGCGAAGGATGTTGAAGAAGAACTTTTATTTCGCTCCCAAAAAGGAAGCGTCCGTTGGGTGTAGCATAATAGATCGGTTTAATTCCAATGCGGTCACGGGCGCAGAAGAGTTCCTGCTTTTCGTTATCCCAAATGGCAATGGCGAACATCCCGAAGAATTTTTCTATACACGATTCGCCCCATTCGCGATAGGCATAGAGAATCGTTTCGGTATCCGATTGGGATCGATACTGGTAACCTTTCGCTTCGAGTTCCGCACGAATTTTTCGGTGGTTGTATATTTCGCCATTAAATACGAGCGTGTATCTGCCGTCCGAGGTGGACATTGGCTGGTGGCCGGCCGGCGTGAGATCGATAATAGCAAGGCGGCGAAAGGTGAGGCCGCAGACGCCATTCGGAGAGATATGATAACCGGCATCGTCCGGGCCGCGATGGACCATCGCGTCCGACATGCGTGTTAATAGTTCCGGCGAAATCTGTGGATCCCGCCGGTAGCCATAATCGAAAACGCCCGCAATGCCGCACATAGCGAGAATACTACGATTTGGATGAGGTTATGATTCAGATAAAGAAGGCTTATCTATATCAGCATTAACGAAAAAATGAAAGGGACGAACTACTAATCAACGGAATGAAAAACTGGCCCGTTTTTTACTATTCGCTGTGTTCAAACCGATCGGCAAGCGTAAAGAGCGCGAGTGCTTTCGCGTGCGCCATCGCCGTATCGGCTCTGTTGCATTCCCTATTCCCAAATAGTCCCTTCTTCTGGTTCGCCCTATGGCACCGCTTCGAGAAAGTTTCTGTTAAATTAATTATGCAGACCTACCATCATGGCCAAGTGACGGTAAACCACGAGGGACAGGTTGTCCTATCGTTGCCGTTTCCTCAAGGTCAAAAAGTCGAGATCGTTGCTCGCCCGTTGAATGCGGAACGTTCGGAAGATGAAGCATGGGAACGAATGGCATTCGAGTCCTTTTTCGATGGATATGTTGCAGAGGACGCTATCTATGACAATTATCACGAATGGCGGAAAAATTCCAATTCGGGGACATCGTCCTGATCGAATATCCTTTCAGCGAAAGTCACTTGATGAAACCTTCCACCATTCGAGCGGAAAAATTGAGTACGCTACTCGCTTCGAGAGTAGAAGATAAAACTGGGACGCTTTCCCAAGGTCGATCGCGAACATGTTTGGAATACGTTAGCAACTTTTATCGAAGCATTGAATCCTTGATAATGTCCGGTGGCGGCTTAGGAACTCCTTCTTGTTCTCCGGTGTCATAGAAGCGCTTCTCATTCAATTCCACGGCTATGTCTATTCGAACTTCCGCTTCCGCTTTTTTCTCAGCGATTATTCTTGTTTTGACCTATGGCGTTCAGGCTCAAAATTTTGAGCACAAGGAACAACCAATTCTCGCTGGGACTTCTACCGGCACTGCACAGTGGGAACTCGAAGAGCGGAAAGAACAACCGCTGGCAAGCTGGGGATTTTGGAGCGATTTGAATAAAACGCCTAACGGAACTGTTTTTTCTATTACACCGGACAATATTAATCCAGGGGATCTGATTATTGCAGGCTCATTCGATTCTATTGGAGATACAGCATTTGAGAGGATTGCAGAATATGGGCGTTACCCGCTTTCCGCGACTGCGTTTGGAACAGGAGTACAAAATGGTGTCGTCTATAGCACGATATCCTACCGGACAGAATTGTTTGCCGGCGGGACATTCACAATGGCTGGGAACAGTACTGCACGTTGCATTGCCATGTGGGATGGAACTGGATGGCATCCCCTTGGTACGGATTCCAATGAAGGAGTCGATAGCACTGTGCTTGCGATGGCGCTCATAGGCGACTCGTTGTATGTTGGTGGGAATTTTACGCATGCGGGAGGCTTGCTCGTCAATCACATTGCGATCTGGAATCTTGATTCCAATCGCTGGGAAGCTATTGTTGATAATGGCGTTGTGGGCGTCGATGGCGGCGTCGCGGCGCTTCTTGTGTCAGATGATGAATCGAATATTCTTTATGTCGGAGGAGGATTTCTTCATGCGGGCTCAACAACGGCCTCGAAAATAGCATATCTTGACAGTGGACACTGG
>DASYAJ010000671.1:0-4585 GCA_036501405.1 Kapaibacterium sp. (SeqCode) | reverse complement strand
CTCAGTGCGGTTCGCCGAAAGAGTGTTCATTCTGGATTCTTAATTCGATAAATAGTGCTTCTCAACCTATTTTTAAAGTCGGAATAATTTACCGAAGTACCCAATCGCCAGAAGTTCGTTGGATCCAATAATCTTCCGTTCCTCACAGGAAAAATTCCAGCAGGAGATTTCCAGCCACCCATAACCGGGGATTTCACAATTCGAACTCCGAAAATAATTCCATTTCCGTATCTAAAACGCGAACAGTTCGCTCAAGGGCATTTGGAATCCGGGAAACATGTTCGATTCGAGCGATGCGCCTTGTTTGAGGAAGCGTTGGGTCTGGTAGAACTCACCGTGCTTTATCATGACATCGACGGTCTCCTGTTCGGGATCGATAATCCAGTACTCCTCGACTCCGCGCGCGCAGTACATCTCTTTCTTTCGGGTGAAATCATAATAAGCATTCGAAGGCGAAAGCACTTCGACGACAAGATCGGGCACGATGCGAAGTTTATCTTTTTGGAGATTGCGAGCCCGATCCGCTCGAATGAAAATGAGATCGGGCTGATAGATGTCCTCATCGGTAAAAAAAACGTCCAGTGGCGAGCCCACAATAATTCCGAGCTTATGGCGCTCCGCGAAAGCCGTGAGCGCAGTTGCAAGCCGGTATTGAATCCGCTGATGAAAAAAACTGGGGCTGGGTGACATAATTAATTCTCCTCCGATAAGTTGATAGGGCGCGCCTTCGGGCAGGCATTCATAATCCTGAATGGTGGCTTTTTTATCCAGCGTCTCGAACATTATGTCTCCGTGAGATAGGTTATGAGATAAAGACGAAATTGGCTGCGTATCGTTCCATTTTGTTGGCGGCAATAGGTTTGGCAAAACACAAGATTTTTTTCGAAAATCGTGGAACTTCATCAAGAAAAGGTGCTCGCCTTCATGAAGATTTGATGAACATTAAAAGCATACATGCAGAAGGCTATTCTGCAAGAAAGAATTCGCGAAAAAAGAATGATTTGAACCCTATCGTTCGATTCGGCGTTAAGCGCGCACTATGGCAAAACAACAATCATTTGGCGATAAAGTAAAGAAGCAGTCTGTCGAGCGCGTGGAGTTCGTACCGCAGCTTGGCAAGAAAGCGAAGCTGAGCCCGGTGCGCCTGATCGGTGTATCGAAAAGCGCGAATGGCTTCAAATTCGAAGACCGTATTACGCGCATTGCCGAACCAGAAGGCGGCGGAGAAGCGATTATCCTTTAATAATGTAATGCAAACTTTAGTTTGCATCGCCTGTAGGAACCGCAAACGGAAGTTTGCACTACAACTATGAGGATTGTATCTCTTCTTCCGAGCGCGACGGAAATCTGCTTTGCTTTAGGGCTTGGCGAAAGCGTGGTGGGTGTTACGCATGAATGTGACTTTCCTACCGATGCTCGTTCCAAGCCGAAAGTGACGACCTCTCGCACACACGAAGGGCTTTCGAGCAGCGAGATCGATCAGATGGTCCGCGGGCAGCTTTCGAGTGGGGAATCGCTCTATACGCTCGATGCTGGAATGCTCGAGGATTTGAAGCCCGACCTCATTTTGACGCAGCAGCTATGCACGGTCTGCGCTGTTTCGATCAGGCAGGTCCAGCGAATCGCTTCGGGGCTTTCGTCGAAGCCGCAGGTTGTCAATCTGGAGCCTCGCTCGATGAAAGAGGTCTTTCAGACGTTTCGGAAAGTAGCGGATATTTGCGGGATTTCGGAAAAAGCGGCTTCGACGATTTCCGGATTGGAGACGCGCTATCGGAATGTGAAGCACCTTGTTCGGCGTCAAGAACTCCAGAAGCCGAAGGTGCAAGTGCTGGAATGGATCGACCCTCCGTACGCGAGCGGGCATTGGATACCGGAAATCGTGAACAATGCTGGCGGTGAAGTGGTCATAGGCTTTAAGGAAAAACCTGCTCAGGAAGTGAAATGGGAGCAGGTATGGGAATCGAAGCCCGATTTTATTATCATTGCGGCTTGCGGAATGCGGGTCGACTGGCAAAAAAAGGAAACGGAAATTATTTTAGCGCGGCTGGGGTTAACCGGCCTCGCGCGTGAAAGTATAGGCGCACCGAGCATCTGGATTTGTAACGGATCCGATTATTTTTCGCGGCCAGGGCCGCGGTTAGTCGATACCACCGAGCTGCTCGCGACGCTTCTTCATCCGGAACTGCGGCCGCATTACGGCTCCCGATTTCGTGAAGGTACCGATTACGCTCATTTATAAATTTATGCCGAGACAGACATCGAACGTATCAAGCAGCCGGAACGGTCAGCGGGGCAACTCGCGCGATCCGCGTCAGGGTGGCAACAATCAGCAAGGTTACGGCCGCAATCAAAATCAGCGCGAGCCGATCAAAAATAAACCGGATCCGCTGAAGCTCCGCGATATTACCTATCTCGATTATCGGGATATTCGAATTCTGGAACGATTCTTGAACGATCGCGGCAAGCTGCTGCCGAACCGCATCACCGGCGTCAGCGCCAAAGGACAGCGGACGCTCGAAACGGCGGTCAAGCATGCGCGGCATTTGGCGTTGCTTCCGTTCGTTGCCGAAGGAATGAAGTAAGCTTACATTGAAGATTTAAAGGAAAAGACAATGTCACGAATTTGCGAATTAACAGGCGCGCGAACCCATGCGGGTAACCACGTTTCTCACGCGGTGAACCGCACCAAACGGCGCATCCTACCGAACCTGCAGACGAAACGGATCTGGGACGACACCCAAGGGAAGTTCGTTACCATCCGCGCGACGGCCCGTGCGCTTCGTACACTCGATAAAAAAGGTCTCCGTGCAATGCGTTCCGACGCGATGCGTCAAGCGAAGTAAGCTTATCCTGGCGGATGAATCCTCACTCAATCTGGCGCGGCACCTTGAGAGCCGCGCCAGTCGTTTTTTATGGCACTCCGATCGCTCAAACCTCTGGAACTTTTAATTCGAAGATGGTTCCTTCGAATGTTAGGATTCCTTGGTGGCAAACGAAGTGGAACTGTTCCAGTCCTTCCAGTGGAGCCATCTATTCTGTTGCTACGGCAGGATCGTATGGGGGACCTGCTGATGTCGAGCTTTTTTCTTGTTGCACTGCAACGGAAGTTCCCGAGTGCATCGTTCGGAATGGTCGTCGGAAAGAACAATGTGGGTGCCTTTCCTTTGCTTCCCGTTCGCTGTGATAAGTTCCTATATTCGAAGAACCCGGTGCGGGATCTTCTCCTGCTTCTGAGAATCAGAAGAAAAAAGTTCGACCTCGCCATCGACCTTACCGATAAAGCATCGGTGACATCATCCATCTTTATGGCGTTATCCGGCGCGAAAGTCCGGCTCGGCGTAGCCAAGGAAAATTCGACAGTCTATACGGTAACCGTTCCTCAGTTCTCGCAGTACTCCCGGCATGTGACCGAACGTGTAGCCGAAATGCTTCGGCCGCTGGGAATTGATCCTGCGGCTGTAGATAAGCGTCCAGTGCTCGCTCTAAAGTCGAATACGATTTCCGGCCGCGTCGGGTTAAACGTTTCGGCCCGCACTGCGGAACGGTCTGCACCACCCAAAGCCATGGCAGAGATTGCTCGCGGAGTGATCGATCGAGGTTTTAAGGATGTCATTGTTTTTTCGGCGCCGGATGATCGGAGCCGAGGAACGGAAACGGTTCGATTAGCGGGAACTCCCTTCGTTCAAGCGGCTTCACGCACTTCTAATTTTGTCGAGTTTGCGGAACAAGTGGCTTCTTGCGAATATCTCATCACGGTGGATACTTCCATCACGCAGATTGCAGCGGCCATGGGAATACCGATGATTCTTCTCCTTCGCTCGGAGATCGACCAGTTTCCCTGGCTTCCTCTTGGAATTCCTTATGAAGTCTACCGTCAGAAACCGGACCTCACCACACTTGAACCAGAGCCGGTGCTTGCGCTGTTTGGGCGGCTCTTGGAACGAACTTCCGCCGCTGTAACCGTTCCCGAGGAAGATCAATAATGTTATTCAAACTCTATCGCCGGCTTCTGCCCTTTGCGCATCCGTTTCGCAGCAAGATGATTTTGTCATCCCTGATGAATATTATCAGCAATGCGATTGGCAGCGTAAATCTGCTTGCGTTACTGCCGATTGTCAGTGTCGTACTGGGGGAGCCAAATATAGCGGGAACGCCGTCGACGGGAATTTTACAAAAGTTCACGAATTTTTTTCTTGTTCATGGTCCTTCTGGTCTGCTCGATCGCATCGCTTCTTTGGAACGAATTTGTGCGTTCGTGTTCGTCACGTATTTGCTCAAGAACGTTTTTCAATACAGTGCTGGATATATCATGTCTCTGGTCGAAAGCGGAATGGCGCGAAGCATTCGGGATGCGGTCTTCGAAAAACTTTCGACGCTTTCGCTCGATTATTATTACGATCGAAAGTCTGGACAACTATTAAGCCGACTCACCAACGATGTCGGGGTTGTGAATGGCACACTCGCAAGCGGCATTCTCACGATCGTAGGACAACCGGTCCAGATTATAATCTTCATTTCGACGATGTTAGTCATTAGTCCGAAAATGACTGCGATTTCTGTCACCATTGCGGCGCTCAGTCTGTAC
>DASYAJ010000670.1:0-2649 GCA_036501405.1 Kapaibacterium sp. (SeqCode) | reverse complement strand
CGAAGAACGAAACAGTCCAACGCTCCAATTGCCGCCTTCAGGCCCCAGCATCGAACCCGCGAGCCACCAATTATTCGAAGAATCCCGATATATTCGGCCGCTCACTGCATTGATCTCTGTATCGACCATGTCCCTTCTCATCAGTTCCAACGATTGATTCGTGGAAATAAAGGCCGTGGTTCCTTTTCCATCGGATGCCGCCGGTAAATTACCTTCCCAATGTAACGGAACAGTTGACCACGTAGCGCCATCGTCCGTCGAAGCATCGATCTGTGAACTCGAACCGAATGCGTAGATTGTTCCCCCTCCATCCTGCTGGAGATCGCCATACGGTGCAGCGGTGTCGGCAATGCTTTGCATCCAATCCGTGGATCCTGCAGCTCTTCGAAAAAGACCGAATTGAGTTAAAATAAGATACGATCCGCTTGCCGTTTTAAGTCCGGCAGTGATATTCCATGACTTTGGAGTAGGAACCGTGTCCCAAAGCAGCCCTTCCGAATTCGATTCCAGAAGCCAATTGCTGTCCTGGACAGCTATAATCGCTCCACCGGCATTCACCGACAGATTCTGAAAGTTCAGCTTCGATACAGGAATGATTCCTTTTCCATAGGGCGTCACCCAATCGAGTTCCGCAGAATCGGCCCCCAGCCCCGCTTCCAATTGCGAATTGAAATTTCGCAGCACAAGGATGTTCCCAGATGGCAGAAAAGCCAGTCGAATAGAGTTCCATGTAAAACGCGAAAGAGTCACAGTGATCCATGTCTGACCCTGATCTTGCGAAATACCGAGACGATTGTCCACGGCTATGACAAGGTCCCCGTTGCGGTTTATACCCATCGCGTCCGGAGCATTGCTGTTCGGATTTCGGCACCACTCCCAATGGAATGTACCTTGGGCAAAACAGGGCGTGTTAAGAAAGAGAAGCGAAACAAACAATAAAATTTTCATCGGCAAATAATGGAAAATCTCCAATAAGAACGTCTTCGGTCCCGGAAAGTTCCATGGCCATTCCTGCAATCCGCTCGCTATTCCACCACAAAATGCTCCGTCGTGATCCTCCCATCCATCGTCAGACGAAGAAAATAAATTCCCGCCGCGAGCGACTTCACGGCGATCGAAAACTCCTGCGGTCCGCTCGGATAAAATCCCTCGGCAATCGTCGAGCGTTTAATCCCCATCGCATCGAAGAGTTCCAAACGTGAATATCGCAATCGAAAAGAGGATCTGCTTCATGATGCACTAAGAAATAATATCCTCCAAAGTTACGAAAAAAAATTCCTCTCGCGATCAAAAATGGCTTTGCGGCGAATGAATACTTCTTCATCCGTGAGCCGATTCTAATGGAACAACCTCTTCGTTTTCCATCGTAGTAGGGTGCATGACACAAACATTAACAATTCCAAACAACAGACTCCGTGCGACACTTTCGGAGATAAGCGGCTCCATCCAGGAGAACGCGTCTCTCCGAAAGGAGCGTGCGGGAAAACTGATGCGTAGAATGATTGCCATTGGCTTTTTAACGGTGGGAAGCTTTCTTTCCATGGGAACAAATGCCAATACCGCGATCGCAAAGAAAATCAAGCAGGTGAAAAGCAAACTCCACTCCGGCGAATTTCGCCTGCTCAATATCTATAATTCGATGAAGGCATCCAATCCGTCCTACATCAATCGGATGAATCATGCGCGCGCAGGACTCGCATCGTGGTATGGTGGAATTTTCCAGCACCGCAAAACGGCAATGGGAACCACCTATAATATGTACTCGATGACCGCCGCGCACCGTTCGCTTCCGCTCGGAACCTGGGTGAAAGTGACGAATGAGACAAATGGAAAATCGGTGACCGTCCAAGTGACCGACCGCGGACCTTACGTGGCCAATCGCGTCATGGACCTTTCTTACGCGGCCGCGCAAAAGCTCGGTTATGCCAACGCAGGGACGACGCACATTTCGATGAAGGTCCTCGGCAGCGATCCCGATGCGGTCACTTCGGAAGATGCCATCGCGCAGAATACTTCCATGCAGAATGCTGCGGCAGAAAGTGCGGTGGCAATTCCTTCCGCACGTTCAGAAAACATGGCAGAAGCGCAGCCGGCTCGTCTGAGCTTTTTCGCGAAAGCTCGCCGCATGATGTCGAAAGCGCCCGTGGCGATGATTCGGTAACCGCGAATTATTTTTAACCACCCCCAAACCCCCGCCTTGAAAAGGCGGGGGATTTTTTTATCCTTGCCTTGAAAAAAGACGCGAATTTTTTTTATCCGTTGCCTGGAAAAGCTGGGATTTTTTTTAAGATTACGAGGCCTCGCCGATTTCTGCATCGGCGGAATCGTCATTCGGCTCTGCATCGCGGCGAATGCCTTTGTCGTTCGTGCCCGGAAAGCCTTGTCCATAGAATGGACTTTTCTCCGCTGTTTCGCTCTCTTCTTTGGTGAAGGGCTGCTCGCGTCCCCGGCTTTTGGTCTCGGCAATATCTTCTTCGTCGATCTCGATACCATCGCCGCCCGGTTCTTCGGTGTTAATCACTTCGGCTCCGCGCTCCGCAAAAAAGCGGGACTGATTTAATTCGTCTTCGCGGTCGTTATTTTTTCTGGTTTTTTCGCTCATAATAGTTTTTCTTGTGCAACATTAATGCCCGTTTTCAAAGTGCTTAT
>DASYAJ010000669.1:0-1790 GCA_036501405.1 Kapaibacterium sp. (SeqCode) | reverse complement strand
CATCGCTCTTTCGGATGAACTTCGAATGCTTGCATTCTCGCGCGGGATTTTGGTGAATGATTCGAGCTTAATTTCATCCATCACCGAACGGATAAAATCTGAAAGCGTGGGTACGGTGCTCCTTGGAGTTCCCAAAACTCTCTCCGGCGGTGAGAGCGCGATGACCAAAGAAGTGCTCGCATTTCAAGCCAAACTTCGAGCCACACTCCCTGAAAATATTGAGCTCGAAACCCGAGACGAACGGCTCACCTCCATCATCGCGGAGACGAACATTCGCGCGCGGGAACTTCCGAAAAAGAAGCGCGAACAAAAATCCCTCCGTGATGAAGAAGCGGCTCGTATTTTATTGCAAGAATACCTGGACACCAGTAAATAAAAAGTTCTTTGTTACTGTATTACTCATTATCCGTCTGTCAGGAAGTTTTCCCGACCCTTTTTCGTTGTCAGAATTATGACTAAAAAAATCAATCTATCGTTCGGATTATTCGCTGCGTTTAGTTCTGTGTGCGTGCTCGGCTGCGCCAGCTCTCTTCCTTCTTCCACTTCGAAATCGAACGAAACTATTGGCCCAAAGCAAATATTTCCACTTCAGGTAGGTAATACCTACATCATGAAAAAAGACTATTATTCATTCAAAACCGGTATCTATTACATGACGGCATTCGATACGACAAGAATTGTCGATACGGAACGCTTAAACAATCAAACGTACTACGTCACGAATAAAAAAGAGATCGTTATCGATGCACCGGACGGTTATCGGTCCGATAAAGGTAGAGTTCTGGAAGCAAAATATCCGGGTAAGGTAGGAGATAAATATTATTACTACACAAAAATCAATAATTACACGCCTCCGGATACGACCACCGGCACCTGGGAAATTATCGATACCAATGACCTTGTGACAGTTCCGGCTGGTACTTTTAGCTGTTATAAATATCGACTCGAAGCGATCGGTAAAAGTGGAAAGCTGTGGCTGCGAAGTTTCGACTGGTGGTCACCAGGATTTGGCTTGATCAAAACAGAAACATACCATGTCGATAGTAGCGGGAACATGCCATTATTCGGCAAGGGGGAACTTGTCAAAGAGGAACTGAAATAAGGATAAAAAGGAATAATGGAGAAAAAAAAGCGAGACCGGTTTAGCCGGTCTCGCTGGGAATAAAAATCCAGTTGGTCCTTAGTCTTAGTTCGCCGACAATTCCTTGGAACGTTTTGCACTTTTCTTCGAATGAGAAGTGACATGGACGCTCGTGATCTCAGACCGTATCTCTGCAATTTGAGCTTTCAAATCGTCGAGTTCCTTCTGCTGGTCCTGGATGACTTTTACCATTTCGTGCGGCTTCAGTCCAACGGCGATATTGACGAATTTAACTCCGTATTGCAGATCGTCCTGCCAGGAAACTCCGAGCACTTTATCGAGATCGTCAGAAGTAATGTCCTCCGGCGCGATCGCTTTCGCGAAGCCGTTATTACGGCCATCAGGGATGATATAATCGCCTTTTCTAACGGGCGTCATCATCTTGACGGGCACTTGACCCATAAAAGCAACCTTGTTAAAGTACGGCTCTTTGCCTTCTTCGGGCATATTGCCAAGCACACAAGGCTTGAATGACGCGACCATCAATTGGCTTGCACCTTCGGTATTCTTCGTAATTTTTCCACCGACCACACCGACGACATCGCCAATCGTGATTGTCTCATCATGATTGGCACGTTCGAGCCATTCTGCATAGTCGCCGGAACCGGATTCGTAGGTCACTCCGCCGGCAAAGAATGACATCGCATAC
>DASYAJ010000668.1:0-4659 GCA_036501405.1 Kapaibacterium sp. (SeqCode) | reverse complement strand
TTTTTGATGCAGGTGCAATCGCTTTATTCCACGCCCGTTCCCGATTCGTACCTCTGGTGGGGCGACGAGAGCTGGCTGATGATCGAGTTTCGCAACCAAATGCAGCACGGAATTTTTGCTCACCCGTATGCGCTCGGATCGAGTCTGGCGCAAGGAAGCGGAATGATTTTTAACAATATGTGGATCGCCGCAATCTTCTATGGTTTGCCAGCCGCACTTATTGGTCCCGACAGTATGGACATTGTGCTCTTGGGCCGCACGATTACGATTGTCTTTGCGCTGACATTGCTTGTCGCGCTTTTTGAAATCATTCGGAACCAAACGTCCGAAAAAGTTCTGGGTATGTTCGGTGTGGTTTTGCTCTTAACGTCGCGTTCGTTTCTTCTCACGAGTCATTCGGGCCGTTACGATATTCTCTCCGGACTCACGATTCTTGGTGGAATTTATTTTTTGCTCAAGCGTCGTCAATTTAGCATTCGGTCCGCAGCAATTACGGGATTTCTCGCTGCGGCATCGATGCTTGTTACGATTCACGTTCTGCTTGCACTTTCGGTAGTGGGATTTGTAACTGTTGTTGTAAGATCGCAAAATCGATTGCGTACTGCTGCGTGTTTTGTGGGTGGCTTTGCGGGCTTCCTTGCGCTCCTTGTTTCTCTGTCGGCAGCGATCGGTCAACTTCATTTTAATAGCAATGGCACCACAGGTTTTGCATTGAATTTGCATGACATTCCCATCCTTCGTTTCTATTCTCGTTCCGTACAATTTGCAAATATTTCCCAACGGTGGAATATGGTCTGCATGTATGCGTCGGGATTTATTTTAACGTTTGTTATTATAGCTATATTTTCCGTTATTAAGGCGTTAAGGAACCGTTCCTGGCGGGTTTCCTTCTTTGTCATTGCGATTGCGGTGCTTCTTCTCTCGTGGCTTGAATTCGAAAGTGCGGCGCCATCGAGTTATCTTATCTATGTTCTTCCGGTCCTGAGCCTTGCGGCCGCTGTTGCAGCGCAGAAAGTAATTCCCGAAGCGATCCAGCGCTGGATTGTTGCGACGATTGGAATTGCGCTTTCCATTCTCGCATTTCGCGATGTTCCGGCACGGCATGGCAAAGGATATCATACGATGACCGAAAATTCTTTTGCCGTTTCCTCTGCATTGAGCGAAATCGAAAACGATAGTTCCAGCATCCACCCACTTGTGCTGACATTCACGCCCGCCGTGCATGAAGTGCTTCGCGATTCGAATGTGCGAATGATGACGACGCAATTTGTGGAATATCCAGAAGGCGGCATGAATGCCGATTCTTTATTCAAAGCGGTGGGTGTAAATTATGTTCTCCTCTACGCAAGCGCGCTGAAGCCCGATTACATGCGGGAAGTAGAACCGATTCGTGCTACGCTCGATCGGATAGCCACGCCGGTTTGGGAACGTCCCGGATTTTTTACCGACATCGGACGTTCTTATTTCGACACTGTTCTCAGTTTGCCCGATACCTTGCGACTGTACCATGTTCATGCGCCCTGAAAAGGAACGAATACTTTCACGGATTCTTCTCGGTCTGGCGCTTATTCTGGTGGCCATGCAGATGCGCTCGCTCACGATTTTTCCCGAAGCGAATTCCTTCCGCTGGTTTGGCGATGAAACCTGGCTCATGAGCGAGGCGAAACAACAAGTCCTGACAGGCACCGTCACCTATCCGCTTTCGATTGGTTCTACGCTCGAGCATGGCAAGGGCCTTGTACTCAGCATGACGTGGCTTTCGTCGCTTCTGTATGGAGTTCCCATCGCGCTCTTGCATTTCGATCCTGTTTCTATCGGGAGAATCGTCACGGGTATACTTTCCATAACTCTGCTCATCACACTTTATCGAAGTTCCCGGTTGCTTGGAGCAGGGCCTTTGTCTGCTGCGGCAGCCGTTTTACTTTTATGCTCTGCGCGGTCGTTCTTTTTTTCAAGCCACTCGGCGCGTTCCGATATATTGGCAGGGCTTGTTGTACTCCTGTTTGTCACCTTTTGCATTCGTGCTGATTCAGGACGAAGAAGGCGCGCGACAGGCTGGTGGTTTGGTTACGGAGCAATGATTCTTTTTCTTTGTATAAGTTCCTCGATCCACCTGCTCACATTGCTCGGACCTATTTCCATCTATTTTTTATGGCGCTTAGGAGCATTTACGAATGCTAAAAACGTGTTGGCGGCTTTTGCAGGCGGTGTGAGCGTTCTTCTCTTGTTCGTTGTGATCTATTATGCGACGACTGGGAATCTAATGCTTTTTTCTTCGTCCGCTCAACACATGCAATTTCAAGATGTGCTTTCTTCTATTCCGATCCTTCGGCCATTTTCACGGTCGGTGCAAGTTTCGAATGTGATCATTCGGCTAAAACAATTATGGGCGGAATCCCCCGCGATATTTATTTTTCCGATCGTATCGATCGTTGCATGGAAAACGGTTCTCTCATTCAAAAACACATTCGTCTTTGCTCTTTGCATTATATTTCTAAGCTGGCTGTTGCTCGAAGGGGCCGAGGTTAATTATCTGATTCATATTCTGCCACTTCTGTTTCTTGGGTGTGCGCTTGGATTATCGGCTGCTACTCGTCGATGGGAACAAATAACCAACATCGCTCTTTTCCTCTTTTCTCTTTTCTTCTTTATCTTTGGAATTCGCGATACGATCGCAGCAAAGAATACTGCTTCGAGGATCGACGATGCGAATGCCGCAGCCGTTCATTCGATCGAGAAGGCTATTGCATCGCACTGGCAAATCAACGCGAAACCGCGCGTTGTATCCGAACCCCTGACGTTGGAACGATTGTCACGCGATACAAATCTCGAAACGATGACCGACCATTTTATTTCGTTTCCAACCCTCTCCGCTTCCTACGATTCGTTATTTTCCCGTGAGCATATCGATTTTATTGTTTTGTATAACTCACCGACCTATCCGAAAAACCGAATGCGGGACGATCCATTTTATCAGGCGGTTGAACAAGATGGTGCTTTGATTGGAAGCTATATTGGAACAAGCGGCGACATGGGACGCAATTATTTCGATCGTTCGGACTGGCAAGATACGATCTTGCTCTTTCAATTTCGGCACGGCCATGAATAAAAAATATTTGTTTGGCGTGGGGATCGTTGCGGCTGCCATTGCGGCGTTCGTCTGGCAATATCGTTTGCGGTTCCCATTCGACGATGTTTTTATTTCGTTCCGATACGCAGAGCATCTTGCGAATGGTTATGGCCTCGTCTGGAATATCGGCGGCGCGCACACGGAGGGTTACACCAATTTTCTTTTTATTCTCCTTCTGGCTGTGGTACGGCTTTGTACGACCCATTTGTTAGCGGCTGCGCAAGCCATCGGGGTGCTTTCCACAATCGTCACGGGAATGTTGATTTTCCAGATCGCATCGCGCGTTCGGAATGTCAAAATCGGGTTTCTTGCCGCGGCATTCTATTTTCTTACCCCTCTGACATGGATTAACGCGCTGAGTGGGATGGAGACCAGTGTTTTTGTGATGCTTTGCATCTGTGCCATTTGTTTTGTTGCGAGCCACCGGTTATTCCTTGCGTTTTATACATTGTTCCTTGCCACGCTTACTCGACCGGAAGGAGGGATATTCGCAGGAATTATTTTCTTCGTTCTATTTGTGAACGGGCCGTTTCAAAGAAAGATGGTGCTGAGAGGCGCAGCCGTATTTCTTCTCTTAACGGCACTCTTTGCATTGTGGAAATGGTCATACTTCGGATATGTGCTTCCCAATTCCTTCTATGTGAAGGTGTTGGAATCGAATTCATCCCGTTCCCATCTTTTTCCCGGATTGCAGTATGTCCGCTTGTTCGTGACGAGTATGGTCGTACTGATCGTTCTAACGCTTGGAATTCGCCGATGGCGAAATGCAGCGATTCTGATTTCGGCATTATCGATTGCGGTATTGCTCCTATTTTATCTCTTCGTTCTACCTCTCGAAGGACTTTACGACCGGTTCTTATGGCCTGCATTCGCAATGATTACCATTCTTGGAGCTGTTGGCGTCCATGATCTTGTGGAACGGTTCCATTTGCGTTCCATGCTTGTTTTTGCGGTCACTGTCGTTGTGTGTCATCTCACCGTTTCGTGTATTACCCCGCGCACGCGACAATCGCTTGCGGCGCATGAGGAGGTTTGGGATAAAAGCATGGGCGGTTTGATTTCGGAATTGCAATCTTTTCCACACCTCGATTCGCTTCGCTTTGCTTATGGTGATGCGGGATATGTTGTGTACAAATCGGGTGTCGATCACATCGATCTTTTTGGACTGAACGATACCCACATTGCCCACGCCAGATCGATTAGCGAGCGAAAAAAAGTTCTCGAAAGTGAAAAGCCGGACATTCTTTTGCTCCCCATCGAGCGAGATGGCGATGATTACAAGTGGATCGAAGATGCGTATGGACTTGCACGCGATTCAGCGTTCCTCCCGTTGGCAATCACGGAAGCATTCCCATACCCTCTCGCGTGGGTAATAAACACAAACAGCCGCTATTATAACGATTGCAGGACGAACATTGCGCAATCGCTCGCGCTTCCGAATAGCTATCTCAAACCTGCGCCGATAATCCGATAAATTTCGTGCGCATCGGTATGGCCGACGAGGTGAAAATCGGCAGTATCGGCATGAA
>DASYAJ010000667.1:0-3298 GCA_036501405.1 Kapaibacterium sp. (SeqCode) | reverse complement strand
TTTTGCCATAAATTGTACCCCAAATGGGATACAGTTAAATTAGGAATTTGTTCCTCTTTTTTGATCGCTGACCGCACAATCTCCACGAATCCTTCTGCATCGAGCGAAGCGCCGCCGATAAGGCCATCGATGTCCGGCTGCTGAAATAGCTCCAGCGCATTCGCGGGCTTGATACTGCCGCCATAGAGAAGAGGAACGGTTCCTGCGTCCTCACCGAATTTTCTTTTCAGTTCCGAGGGCAGGAACCATAACATCCGGTCCGTTCCATTGTGACGATGGGCATATCAGCAGTCTGGGCCTTCGAAAGATAAAGCCACAAAAGGCTCTTAGGAAGAGTGTGTTATCCATTCGTTTTATTCGAAAAGATCGGCATGAGTACCGGTTCGTTCGAAGCGAATTTCATCGTCGCCAATGTAACGATAAATGAGGAGCCAATCAGGTTCGATATGGCATTCTCGATGACCCTCATACTCGCCGCTGAGTTTATGATCGCGATGCTTCGGTTCGAGCAGAATACGCTGTGATAACAGCCGCGCAATTTCATGGAATTTTTCCAGCGATTTATTTCTGCGGCTCATTCGTTGAAAATCTTTTGCAAATCGTTTTCCGTGTGAGGATTTAAGCATTACCGCCGAAGTTTCTCAAACATTTCGTCCACGTTCTCATAGTAGGTGATGCCTTTATTCTCCTTGGAATCCTTCAACGCTTTTCGCGTTGTCCGATTCGGAATCGTGACATCGAACGGCAACCCCTTCCGATATCGCACTTGCTTAAAAAAAATCGCAATCGCTTCGGAAACACTCATACCGAGCTTATTTAGTATTGCTTCCGCTTCTTCTTTCAATTCCGGCTCGATGCGAGCGCGGATCATTGCTGTTTTTGCCATAATTTGTACCTCAAATGGGATACAATAAAATTAGGGAATTTGTTCCTCTTTTATCGCTGCCCGCACAATCTCCACGAATCCTTCTGCATCGAGCGAAGCGCCGCCGATAAGGCCGCCATCGATGTCCGGCTGCTGAAATAGCTCCCGCGCATTCGCGGGCTTGACACTGCCGCCATACAGTAGAGGAATGGTTCCTGCCGCGTCACCGAATTTCTTTTTCAGTTCTGAGCGAATAAAGGCATGGCTTGCTTCGGCTTCTTCCGGCGTAGCGGTCTTGCCGGTCCCGATGGCCCAAATTGGCTCATACGCAATCACGAGATTTTCCAGATCGCTCGCGGTGACCAATGCAAGGCTCGAGGTGAGTTGTTGAAGAAGCACTTTTTCTGTTTGGTTATCCGCTCGTTCCGCTTCGGTTTCTCCGATGCAGAGGATAGGAATGAGCTTCTCCTCGAGCGCCGCGCAGAGTTTGCGAGAAATGAGTTCGTCGGTTTCGCCAAAAATAGTTCTTCGCTCGCTGTGACCGAGAATGACGTAGGTGCAGCCGAGTTCCTTGAGCATCGCGGGCGAGATTTCGCCGGTAAATGCACCCTTCATTTCCGCATAGCAATTCTGTGCGCCGAACGCAATTCCGGTTCCATGCAGCTCATGACGCGCCACGATGAGCGCCGTGAACGGCGGGCACACCGCAACCTCGATTGGGTCGCATTCATCGCTCCACTCGACACGCAATTGAAAGAGCAGCTTCCGCGTCTCTTCCACGGTGCCATTCATTTTCCAGTTCCCGACGATGAGTTTTTGGGGCATTCAAAACTTCAGAACATTTCGAAGGAGTATATTGAGTCCTTCCGGGAAAAAGATTTCCTCGGATTTTTCCATATTTGCGATCGGCCACCAACGAGCATCGACAATTCCTTCGCTCAAATCGAAAAATGGAATTTTAGGATTGCCACGTATTTTTGAAAGAAAAAACCGTTCGTCCGTTCGCATCAAACTCGATCCAAATGTTTGTTCAAAATACAACTCCCTGGATTGCTGTAAGATACATTCACTTACTGAATTTATAACGATTCCAGTTTCCTCCATTAATTCCCGGATTGCGGCATCTTGAAACGTCTCCTCCTCTTCGACTTTGCCTCCCGGTGGAACCCAATATTCGAGAACATCAGGATTGAGTGGATTTGCAGCGGTTTTATCGCAGTGCTTGATCATCAACACTTCGTTCGCATCGTTCACAACGATTGCACGAGCGCATTTGCGAATTTTAAGTTCCGTCGTCATAATGTGGCCTTAAATCCAAACACCAGCGATTGATCGAGCGACCGGCGAAGCGAAACATTCCGATCATAGGTCAGCTCGCCAGTATAGGAGAGCGACAGGAACTTATATTGCAGTCCCGTAATGAGCAGCGAGGTAATACGCGCATTCTGAAAAAAATTGGATGCTTCCGGAAGCGATGGTCCGGCAATACGATTAATCGCTACGGTTTTCCAGCTTGCGGTCCACTGGAAATTATCGTTCACATTTTCCTGCAAGTTGAAATCGACAATGGCGCTATAGCCGGATTCCAGTGTGATCTCGTTCTGGACGCTCGAAAGGGGATTGTTCTCGGTCACGACGACATTCCTATTTTGCGCGAAGATAAAACTTTGGGCCAGCGTCTCCTGTAACGCATATCCGACGCCGGCGGTGAGATCGTATTGCCAGGAACCATCTTCTGCCGCGCTTTCGAAGCGTCTTCCTAAAAAAAGCGATTGATAAATGAAGACCGGATCGAGGAATTTTGTCGGGGAACTATCGGAAGCGATGCCGCTTGCCATTTGCGTTTCGGCAGCGGTTTCAAAAAAGAGCCGAATCTGCGGCCCGGGTATCACCGTCATCGATGGCGTGATGCTGGCGATGAGATCGTCCTGCGTTTTGATTGGGTACTTGCCATTCGCGACTTGCTCACCATAGATCGCATGGAGTTTCGCTCCCAACTGCCACGGCTCGCCATCGTAGAAGTAACCCCCATCGAGGCCCGCGACCCAGACAGCGCTGACGAGATCGCTATCGCCTTCGGTGACGGACTGAAGTGTCAGGCCGAGTGAGGGCTGAATGCTGTGTTTCGAAAGCGATTTCGCTGCGGGCGCAACGGCGGGCGCAACAGCCGGCACAACCGTCGTATCCAAACTTTTGGACGAGTCCATTTGTGCCAGTGCAAAAGATGGAAATGTCAAGAACACGAAAAAAGCCACCGCGCTTTCATTCAAGAAACCTTTTTTACCGAAAGCTGTTCGCGTTATTTTATTTTCGTTTTTTCGCAGAAAGGAATTCATAATGAAACATAATCATAATCTCTTCCAAATAATTTCGGCGTCTCTCGTTGTTGCGTTCGTGACGATCGGGGCGACCTCGAGTCAGCAAGCTCTGATG
>DASYAJ010000666.1:0-2158 GCA_036501405.1 Kapaibacterium sp. (SeqCode) | reverse complement strand
CTCGATGTGCGGAAAAGTGTGGCCGATCCGGTTTTCGATGCGGGGCAGAATATCATCGGGTCGCTGAACCTGCTGGAAGCCGCCCGGGAAGTGGGAACGGTGAAGCGCTTCATGCTCGCCTCGACAGGTGGCGCGATTTATGGGGAGCAGGATTATTTTCCAGCCGATGAGAAGCATCCGACGCGGCCGATTTCTCCCTATGGTGTAGCCAAGCGGAGCATCGAGCTTTACCTGCACTATTATCAGGCGGTGCAGGGGATTGAATATGTGGCGTTTCGGTATACGAATGTGTATGGTCCTCGGCAGAGTCCGCATGGGGAAGCGGGCGTGGTGGCGATCTTTACGGAGAAATTGCTCGAAGGTGTTCAGGCGGTGATCAATGGCGATGGAACTCAGACGCGGGATTATGTTTATGTCGGGGATGTTGTTCATGCTCACATGCTGGCGCTGGAGAAGCTAAAAGGTTCCGATATTCTCAATGTTTGCACGGGAATCGAAACGGATGTGAACGAAATATTTCAGATTCTCAGCGAACTGACGACCGATGGCGAAGCACAAGCCGAGCATGGCGCGGCGAAAGCCGGTGAGCAGCAGCGAAGCGTTTGCAGCTTTGATTATGCACGCAAAGTTCTCGGCTGGGAACCTCGGATGACGCTCATCGAAGGACTGCGTGAAACGGTGGACTTCTTCGAGCGTAAGAATGGGCGAGCCGATGAGCCGGCCCACAAACCTGCTCGGCAGGCTGTAGCAACGTAATGATGAATCCGTACTGCATCTCTCGCCCGAAGTTTCCGTCTGAGGCCCTGTTCTATTCGATCGCGTCGGTTTCGTTCCTGTTGCTGCTCGTCTCGTGTGCCGCGCAGGCGCCGCCTCCCGGAGGGCCAGTCGATACCGTAAAGCCGAGGATCGATTCGGTCTGGCCGCATCAGCGAGAACTGAATGTTTCGCGGAACCCGGAGATTTATCTTCAGTTCAGTCAGGATATCGACGAGCAGAGTTTCAATCAGGCGTTTTCAGTTTCGCCGTACCTCAATGGAACGCCGAAGTTTCATTGGTCGGGATTCAACCGGGTCCGTGTGGAGTTCCCAGATACACTGCGCGATTCGACGACGTACACGGTGGAACTTACACGCGACCTGAAGACGCATCCCGCCGCAGGTGGGTCGCCGCGCGGTGGTCAGATTCCTTCGCCATTTTTCCTGACGTTTTCGACCGGTCCGAAGATCGATACCGGGGAGCTTTCGGGATTTCTTTTGGTTCCGCTTCATGCACCGCCGATGAAGCCGAGCAGTCTTTATGTTTTCGGCTATGATATTACGGTCCAGAATCCCGATACCCTAAACTTCTCGACGACGCCACCGGACTTGCTGACGCAGCCGAACGATCAGGGACTGTGGCAATTCCTGGCGATGAAAGCGGGACACCGGTATCGCGTCTTTGCACTGGAGGATGTCTATAAAAACAAGCTGTACGATGCGGGTGTGGATGCCTTCGGAGTTCCCTCGAGCGATGCTTTTCTCGATAGCGCGACGAAGACGGGAATGTATATCCGCATGGCGCCGCCGACCGATACGATTAAACCGGAGATGACGGATGTCGAAGCCGTGGATTCGTTCCACATTCGTGCCCATTTTTCCGAAGCGATCGATAGCGAAAGCGTGCGAGCCGCCTATTTCACCTTAAGCTCTTCCTCACCGGAAGCTGGGAAGGTGGTCAGTGCCTTCCGGAACGATAAAAAGCCGGGGCAGATCACGCTGCTCCTCAGCCAACCGTTGAAAGTGAAGCAAGAATACACGCTGGAGGCAATCCGGGACAGTGTTCGCGATCTCACGAAAAATTCCTTGAGCGATTCGGCCTATAAAGTGACCTTCACTTCGCCGGACGAACTTCGGCATGTCGATACCGTAGCATTTGTGACGATGAATCTGCGAGATAGCACGCGCGACATGTCGCAGCTTCCGGAGTTCCCGATGATCTTTTCGGATGCGGTGAACCGGGATTCTGTCGAGCGAGCAGTGAAGCTTATCGACTCTTCGCATCATGCGGTTCCCATCCGGTTCCGATGGCATGACGATGCGAAAGTCTGGTTCCAGCCAGCCGATAGCTTGCTCTCGAATGTCTTTTATACGATCGAGTTTTACACGAGTGGGGTACAAAG
>DASYAJ010000665.1:0-11134 GCA_036501405.1 Kapaibacterium sp. (SeqCode) | reverse complement strand
CAACTTTTGCGAGCTGATATGCAGCGGTGAGTCCCGAAATACCAGCGCCGATAACGATAATCTCAGGCAAGAAGCATCTCCTTTACTTGTTCAGCAACACCCGGAGCGCAGCTTGCAAGGTTCCCTCCATCGATCGTTTTGATTCCCTTGAAGTCAAAATAAATTCCACCAGCTTCTTCCACGATGACCCCAAGCGGTGCGGAGTCCCAAATCGCCATGCGTGCATCGAGCATCGCTTCCGCGCGGCCCGTCGCAACCAGAATATGTCCCCAGCAATCCCCCCAGCCGCGATAAAGTCCGAAGGCGCGAGTTATCGTATCGTACTTTTTACGGGTAATTAAATCTTCGAGACGGCTAGGACTTGTCGTGCAGATCAAACTTTCCGATAGAGAACTTTTGTCTGAAACATGGGCAATATTACCATTCCAAAAACAGCCGATTCCAATTCCTGCTGAAACTGTTTCCTTCAATGCGGGCAAATGTACGATACCGTGCGTAACAATCCCACCTTCTTCGAGCGCAATGAGCACTCCATAAACCGGTACGCCGTGGACAAAGCTTTTCGTTCCATCGAGTGGATCGAGAATCCAGCGTCGATCGGGGTTGGAACCTTGCAAACCGTATTCTTCTCCAAGAATTAAGTCGTCTGGGAAATGTTCCCGAATGCGTTTGCGAAGATATTCTTCCGATTCGCGGTCTGCGCGAGTGACGGGGCTATCATCCCGTTTAGTCATTACTTCAAGATTTCTCGATTGAAAATATTTCAGTGTGATCTCGCCCGCGCCATGAGCGATTTCCTCCATAAAAAGTCTTATATCCATCATTCGTCTTTGTAGTCGTGACCTTTAGGTCACGGTGTCCGAGCAAAAATCGTGAAGGAAACAATTCGCCGTGATTGAAAGGTCACGACTACTCTTGCTTCATTAAGGGAAGGGAATGAATTTTTGTTAGAGCAATATCGGCAAGGCATTCAATAAAGAGGGGATGATCGTTCAGGCCTTGCATAATGCTATAGTTTTTAATCCCAGCCGATTCTGCCGTTACCCGTTCCTCGATATTGAGTTCGTGTAGCGTCTCGATATGATCGCTCACGAAGGCAATCGGAACGACGAGCATATCGGTGATCCCTTTCATTCCCAGCTCAAGGAGCGTATCGTGCGTGGAGGGCTTCAGCCACTTTTTCGGTCCCACTTTGCTTTGGAACGAAAGCATATACGGATTATTCCTTCCATTTGTTTTCATAATGAGTTCCATCGTTTCTCGAATTTGGTGCGAATAGGGATCGCCTCGCTTTACAATGTCGAGCGGCGTTCCATGTGCAGAAAAAAGGAGGTAAACGGAATCCGGATTTTGGAACTCCGCAAGTCCTTCTTCAATTCGAGCATTCAAGGAGGCGATATATTTTTCATTCGTATAAAATTCCCGAATGCGGCGCTCGTTAAAATTCGCATTGTGCGCTTTGGTTTGCCGTTCCCATTCATGGAAACTGGAACCCGCATTGACAACTGAATATTGTGGATAAAGCGGTAGCAAAATCACATCGGTTATGTTATCTCGAACGAGCGATTCCATGGTAGCAGCAGTCAGAGGGTTCCAATAGCGTGCAGCTAAGCGGACAGTCGTTTTTATATCGGGATAATGCGTGTCGAGATATTTCTGCAGTGCCTCGACTTGCTCGTTCGTTTTTTCAATAATCGGGGATTTGCCACCGATCTCGGCGTATTTTTCTTTCACGACCGGCGCGCGGCGTGACGAAATAAACTTCGCGGCCGATTGTTGCAAATGCCGGTTCAACCATCCCCCAATCCCCTCCGTGGAAACGAAAGGAAGTTGAAAAATATCGGGATCACAAAAAAGATTGTAGAGAAACGGCTCGACCGCTTCGAGCGAATCCGGCCCGCCAAATTGAAGGAGAATGATTGCGATTTCTCTCGCTTTTTCTAGGTGGGGGTTAAAGGGTGGTTTAGGTTTCACTGGCGGACAAAACGCCCCCAGCACACTATAAACTCCCTCACCGATTCACAACCATACGATGCACCTCATGGATTTGGAATCCATCGAGCGTTGTGGCCGTGATGTTCACAAAGTAGGTCCCATTGTGCGCGCCATTCCAAATCAAATCGCCGCTGAAATTAGATTGCTCTACCGTGCGACCTAAAACATCCGTGATGGTAGCATGTGCCTGCGCCAGACCCTCCGTATGAATGGTTACCATTCCCTGAGATGGATTCGGATAGACCGAAATGTAGGTGGAAGAAATCGGCTGCGTTTGCACCACAGCATTGGCAACACGAAGCCCTTGCAAACTAATAATTTCATCGGTTATCGTTGAATGAATTGGTGCAATAACAAATCCATTTTCCGATCCAGATGTATCTTGATGGAACGTGATCGAAAGCGGAAAAGAATCATGAGCAGAAATGGAAAGCGGGAATTGTGCATGGGAATCAATTGAAAAGGAAGGCGCCTGCGCGATAAAAATGGTATCTAGCGTGAGGGTGTCGGAACTATCGTTTCGGAAATAAAAGGTGCGGGTGGTACTGTCGGTTGTGCTCTGAACGGCAATCGATTCGTCGCTGGTATTTTGGAGTGAAAACGTAGCGCCGTTGGCCGAAGGGGCGATACCCTGGAATGTCGCTTCGATTCGGGGACTGCATGTGCTATCGTTGGTAACGGCAAAAGAAAGACTGCACTGTATTGGACCTACTGTATCGGAGATGAGAGTGAGAATAAGCCTCAGTGTCGAATCCAGCGCGATCTTAAAATGGCTTTGGGAAAGGAGGATTCTTTGGGAACTGCTTTGAAGCAGCCAACCGGTATCTAAGGAACCTAATGCATTCATAACATTCAGGGTGTCCTGAACGGTATCGCCGATCAGCACGGGTGGCAAAGAGATGGAAATAGTAGTATCGCACGTTAACGTAATGGAAACACTTTGGGCGCGGGAAGCATCGTTCGCAAGGAGCCATATTACCGTGGTTGCTGTGAATATCGAGAACAATCGAGTGGTGCGCAGCAGCCGAAAGAACTTGTTTCTTAACATCGGTGCAAAAATACGCAAATATCTCCTGGTTCCCATTATTTCGCCTCCCCGATGCTTGTCAGGAACGAAACTAAATTGCTTTCGGCGCCAAGACTCAGTTTGCGCCGGATGGATTGCCGGTGGTTCTCGACCGTGCGGATGGAAAGACAAAAAAGATTTGCAATCGCTTTCGTCGGAAGGTTCAGCTTCATCATGACTGCTATCTTTAACTCGGCTGGCGTGAGTGCGGGATATTCGACCGAAAGATGCGCAAGAAATTCCCGGTGGACCTGATTGAACTGATGCTCGAAGGTTTCCCAATCTCGGTCGCTTTTGATATGGTCGTCAATCCGCTCGACAATGGACTGTAATTTTTTCGATTTCTTTATGGCCGGCGCCATTTCGGATTTTAAGTCGCAGAGGAATTCATTTTTCTGGACAAGGTGCAAGGCAAGCTGGGTCAGTTCGTCGGACTGGCGTTCTGTTTCGACGCGAAGCAGTTCGGCGCGCTCGTTGGCATCGAGCGCAAGCTTTTCCATCCGTGCGCGTTCACGGTCGGCTTTTTCAATTTCGACACGAGCGGATATTTCAACGATTGCACGCTGGCGCTGATGGCTGTGAAGTTCCCCGGACAATCCGATATGGCGATTGAAGTATTGAACGGCCTCTTTTAATTTTCCGTCCGCTTCATACGCCGTGGCGAGCGCTCCCGCGCATTCGCATTCCAATTCCTTCATTCCATGTTCTTCACTTCGCTGAAGCGCATCCCGAATTGAGGAAATGCCTTCTTCGTATTGGTCAAGTGCAACGTATGTTTTCCCAAGTCCCAATAATGCGGCGGACCAAACACTCGCCAGCTTTATTGCTTTTGCGCTTCCAAGAGCTTCCTTAAAAAAGCGAAGAGCTTCACGCGGCTTTCCAGCTTCCAGCGCCATCTCTCCGAGTGATTGAGATACATAGGCATCCGAATCGGGCTTACCGAGTCTTCGCGATAATTCGAGTGCATCTAAAAAAAATTTTCGAGCTTGCAAAAAATCGCTTTGTCGTTGTGCAATGAGTCCTCGATTGTACAAAATTTCCTTTTGAGTAGAATAATCGAGCACTTCCTTCGCGATAAGAAAACCTTGCTGAAAAAAACTATTGGCTTTTTCATGGTTTTGGACTGCAAGATAGATACTTCCGATACTGGATATGACAAAGGATCTTCGAATCGGATCCTCGAATTGATCGAGGATTGATAGACTCTCGTACTGACATTCCAGCGCCTTTGGGTAATTGGACAGTGCCAGAAAAACATTGGCCATTTCATTCAGCACTTCGATTCGTTTTGTCGGATTGCTGGCGCATAGTTTCAGCGCGATCTCATACTGAGCCATAGCTTGGCGGAGCTGCCCCATTTCGGATAAGGCCATGCCGAGCAGAAGATGAGCACTTCCTTTGGATTGTGAATTTGGATCGGTCGCATCTAAAATTTCTATGGAAAGGTTAGCATCCTTCGCGGCTCTTTCGTACTCGCAGAGTTGAAAACTTGCGCATCCTAATCGAAGATGCGCCCGCGCTTCATCGACGTTATTTTTTAATTTACGCGCGAGTTTCAGCGCCTCAATGGCCCATTTACGAGCTTCTTTCGGGTAGTTGCGATAGCATTGGATACTTTTTTCCAGCAACAGACGCAGGCGCTCCTTTTCGGAGTGCGCTTTTTCCAGTTCCCGCTTGGCTTGATCGATAGCTTCCATCTAAAAATCTTCCAGGCGCCGGCCATGCAAGCGAAATACGAGAGGAGATCCCGCTCTGCAAGCCGGCAACCTGGATTGCAATGGCAGAACCTCTCGATCAGTCGAAATAGTACCAACTTCGACTACTCAATTTCTACTCAGGGAATTATTATGTCTGGATTACCCCCACGTTGAATTTCGCAAGTTCCGGCACATGATTCGCCATCGCGATGCCCGTCGAAACAATCTCTCGCGTTGCTCTCGGATCGATAATTCCATCGACCCAAAGCCGCGCGGCGGCATAGAGTGGGCCGGTCTGCTCGTCATAAATTTTCTGAATATCGGCCAGCATTTTCTTCTGATCTTCATCCGAAATGACCCCGCCCGATTTCTTCATGCTCGCTACTTTGATCGATAACAGCGTCTTCGAGGCTTGCGCGCCACCCATCACCGAAATCTGCGAGGTCGGCCACGAAAAAATCATTCGCGGATCGTAGGCTTTCCCGCACATCGCATAATTCCCAGCGCCATTCGAGTTCCCAACGATGAAGGTGAACTTCGGAACGATGGAATTCGACACCGCCGAAACCATCTTCGCGCCGTCCTTGATAATTCCGCCATGCTCCGAACGGCTGCCGACCATAAATCCCGTGACGTCCTGCAAAAAGACCAGCGGAATATGCTTCTGATTGCAGTTCATAATAAAGCGAGCCGCTTTGTCGGCCGAGTCCGAATAAATCACGCCGCCAACTTGCATCTCGCCCTTCGCCGTCTTCACGACCGATCGCTGATTCGCAACAATGCCCACCGACCAGCCATCGATTCTCGCGTAGCAGGTAATAATCGTCTTGCCATAATCGGCTTTGTACTCGTCGATCTCGGAACCATCCACAAGCCGAGCGATCAGTTCATACATATCGTAAGGCTTCGCTCGGTCCGATGGCATAATCGAAAGCAAATCGTCGGCAGGGAAGTTGGGAGCGATTGCCTCGATGCGGTCGAAATGCTTTCGTTCCATCGGTCCCAGCTTGCTCATGAGGCTCCGAAGTTCCGCAATGCAGGCATCGTCGTTCGGCATCTTGTAATCGGTGACGCCGGAAACTTCCGAATGCACTTTCGCGCCGCCGAGCGATTCGTTATCGATCCGCTCGCCAATCGCTGCTTCGACCAATGCGCTGCCCGCGAGGAACACATGTCCGGTTCCCTCGACAATCAGCGCCTCGTCCGACATGATCGGCAGATAAGCACCGCCCGCCACGCACGGCCCCATGATCGCCGCAAGCTGAACGATCCCGGCGGATGACATCACCGCATTGTTCCGGAACATTCTTCCGAAATGTTCCTTGTCTGGAAAAATCTCGTCCTGCATTGGCAGATACACTCCGGCAGAATCGACGAGATAGATGATCGGCAAATGGTTCTCGATCGAAATTTCCTGCGCACGCAAATTCTTCTTGCAGGTGATCGGAAACCATGCTCCCGCCTTCACCGTGGCATCGTTTGCGACGATCACCGTCAGTCGTCCACTGACTTTACCAATCCCAACAACGACACCAGCCGATGCCGCGCCGCCTTCCGATTCATACATTCCATGCGCCGTAAACAGCCCGATCTCCAAGAAAGTGGAACCGGGATCGATCAGCTTTTCGATTCGCTCCCTTGCAGTGAGCTTACCTTTTTCGTGCTGCTTCTCGATGTTCTTTTTTCCGCCGCCAAGCTTCGTTTCTGCCGATAGCGTTTCGAACGTCCGAAGAAGGTTCGTCATGTTATCTTTTGCCGCCAGCGAAATCGCGCTATTTACGTCGATGGGTAAACCGATCATTTTCATTGCTGCAAAATTACGACGATTTTTGTTGCAAAATTTCTATCCTCCGTTCTTTTCTATTTTTCTCCAAAAAGCAAACGCATTTGTACTTCATAAAGGCACCAATTTCTTGAAAATGGGTGCTCACCTAAATTAGAAGGCATTTCGCGTTTTGTCTTGTGGAAATCGGTGCCTTTCTTTTTTTTGCATTTGTACTTCATGATTCGAGCACCTTTTATTCATGAAACGTCTCGTTCTCATTTAGGTAATCTGGTCTCGTCAAAATTTTCTTCTTTCATCTTTTATCTTTCATCGTTACCCTCCGATGGTGCCCATCAAAGCAAGAACGAATATACGACATTTTTGTGGGTTATGCAGAAAAACCAATTCGGGGAATGAGACATAACGCCTCACTCGTTACGCATCTCTCATTATTCACCTGTATCTCGTGCCTGATATTTTCATCTCCTATTCCCGCAAAGATTCCGCGCAAGCTTTAGCGCTTGTCGAGCGGCTGCGCGCGGACGGCATGGACGTGTGGATCGACCAGCGTGGAATCGAGGCAGCGACAAGCTGGTCCGGCGAAATCGCGGATGCGATTCGGGTCACCAAAGCTTTTGTACTGCTGCTATCGGCTGCATCGACCGAGTCGCCGAATGTGAAGAAGGAGCTTGGAGTGGCCACCGAAGTCGGATGCTCGCTCGTCCCTGTCGAAATTGAAAAAATCGAGCTGAACCGCGATTTCCTTTATCATCTCGCCGGCTTGCAGCGCGTGGCAATTACGGATTTCGAAGGTATTATGCGGTCGCTTAAAAAGCTTGGTATCGTCGCTGGGGAGGCCGGGGAACCCGGCCACTACAGCAACGAATCATCGAACCGTAGTGGCGCGGCTCCCCCGGATTCCCGCAAATCCCTGATGATCCTCCCCTTCGAAGATCTCTCTCCAACCGCCGACAATGCATGGTTCGCCGATGGCATCGTATCGGAACTTATCTCCGCGCTCTCGAATGTGAAGGCCCTTCGCGTGACCGATGCAGCAACCACGAAAGAATATAAAAGTTACAAAGGCCATCTCGCGGTCTATGCCAAAGAGATGAGTATTCGCTATTTCGTGCAAGGCGATGTCCGAAAATTCGGCGATCAAATCAAAATCAGTTCCCGCCTTCTCGACATCGAAACCGGCGACCACCTCTGGCAGGACTCGATGAAAGGCGTGATGAACGACATTTTCGATATTCAGGAGAAGGTAGCCGAAAGCGTCGTCGCAGGACTCAAAATCCATCTTGCCTCGGACGAAAAGAAAAAGCTCGCCGAGCGCGGCACGGAGAATGCCGAAGCCTACGAACTCTATATGAAGGCGCACGAATATTTTGCTCGCCAGACGAAGGAGAGCTACCGTCTTGCCATTCAACTCAGTACCGAAGCGATCCGTATCGATCCCGGCTATGCGGATGCATATCGGTTCAAGGCGACCACGCTCACTGATCTCTACCGCAACTATGACCGAACTCCTGCACTGCTGGATGAAGCGGAAATGCTCGCGAAGGAATCGCTTCGGCTGAAACCCGATCTATTCAATGCCTATCAACCTCTCTCACAGATCTACCTGAACCGAGGTCAACTCGCCGAAGCGAAAGAAGCTGCACAAGAATACATCCGGAATGACCCGCAGAATTTCCTCAGTCATGCCACGCTCGGATTTTTCTATGGCGAGACCGGTCAATCGGCCAACGCGATCGCTCCGTTTGAGGAAGCGGTTCGTCTGAAGCCGGATCATCTCGTATTCTTGTGGAATCTTGTAGCGAACTGTGATGCAGCCGGAGAACGAGAGAAATGCGGCGACTGGGCGCGGGTCGCACTTCCGTATTACGAGCGTCACCTCAAGCTCCATCCCGACGATGAAACCACGTGTGTGAAACAGGCGGCGCTGCTTCTTATGTGTGGGAGGACTGCCGATTCATACGCGGTAGCGATGAAGCTTACGAGTCTCAAGGATGGCGCTTCCCTCTACAACGCGGCCTGCCTTTTTGGCAAGCTGGGCGACAAGCCCGAGGCGCTCCGCACTTTCCGCAAAGCGATCGAGGCGGGATTTAGAAATATTCGCGTTCTGAAGGAATTTCTGACCGATGAGAAAGAGGGCGTTCTCGCGCTTCAAGGCACACCGGAATTCGAGATCGTGCGACAGATGGTGGAGAAAATAGAGCAGGAAACGAAAAGCGAATGATCATTCCAAAGGACGCGATCATTGCGGAGGAGAAGGTGCGGGATTATCTTCTCAAGCCGCTGGAGGAAGGCGATAAATCTCTCTTTCTAAATCGCGCTGGGTACACTCGGGAAGAGTGGTGGGAGCTGCTTCGAGATTTGCGAGAGCAGATATTGCCAGTGGAAGGCACGCTTCAACGCCGCACCCGATTTGGTGAGCGATATGAAGTGCGCGCAATATTACGCGGTCCGAATGGGCGGACATTACCCATTCGAACTTTTTGGGAAAATAATCGTATTCAAGGATGGAAGTTTATCACGTTAATACCCGATAAATCGCGCTGAAAATGAAATTCGAATTATTCAAACGCGTCGCGCTTGCAGTCGATATGCCGCAATATCACCTGAAAAAAGGTGATGTGGCTACGGTCGTGGATGCTCTCATCGCAGAGGACACCGGCGAACAGGGTTATGCCCTTGAAATCTTTAATGCGGTCGGCGATACGATTAACGTGATTGATGCCGCCGAATCCGAATTGGAACCATTGCGTTCCGACGAGATTCTTCATGCCCGTCACCTCGTTGAAATTTAATGTTTGAAAAGTTATCCGCTTGTGCTGCAAGGATGGTTCACAAGCTGCCTAACTCCACCCATCGTTCGGTCGCGGCATCGAGCCGAGCATTCAGTGCCGATAATTCCATCATCAATTTACTGATCTCTCCGTAATCGGAAGCCGATGATGCCAGCGCGTTTTCTATTTCTCGCTTGCGCGCTTCGTCGATCGCGATGTTCAATTCGAGCGATTCGAATTCCTTTTGCTCTTTGTAGGAGAGCTTCCGTGCTTTTGGAGTACCAGTAGATTTATCGATCGGTTTCGAAATCTTTTTTAGTGTATCATTTTCTAATTTCTCTCGCTCCTCTCGGTCACGGATTTCTATAAACGCGCTGTAATTTCCGGGATACTCTCGAATGCGGCCATCCCCTTCGAAGCGGAAGACTTTATCGACAACGCGGTCCAGAAAATAGCGATCGTGGCTTACGGCGATGACGCTACCGGCAAAGGTATCGAGATATTCTTCGAGCGCGACGAGCGTCGGAATGTCCAGATCGTTTGTCGGTTCGTCGAGCAGAAGCACATTCGGCGCTTCCATGAGCAGGCGAAGGAGATAGAGCCGCCTGCGTTCGCCGCCGCTTAATTTGGAGATCGGAGCAAACTGCATTGCCGGTGGGAAGAGGAATCGTTCTGCCATTTGGCTGGCGCTGATCAGCATGCCATCTGCCGTCTTCAGATTTTCTCCAGCCTCTTTCACGTATTCGATCAGTCGTTGATCTTCCGACATGCGCCGGTTCTCCTGGTCGTAATAACCGATGGCAACGGTTGGACCGAGACTAATGCTGCCACTGTCCGGTATTGTACGGCCAACGATCATGTCGAGCAAGGTGGTTTTGCCGGTGCCATTTGCGCCAATAATACCGATGCGATCGCCGCGCTGGAGAACATACGTAAAATCTTTTACAAGCGTAAGATCGCCATAGCGTTTGGAGACTTTATCGAACTCGATCACCTTTGTGCCGAGTCTTCGGCCCACCGCGCCAATTTCGATCTCTTGCTTCGGTGCTTCACGCGGAGCAGAAAGCATTTCCTGTGCGCGGTCCACACGCGCTTTTTGTTTTGTCGTCCGCGCTTTTGCCCCGCGCCGGAGCCATGCAAGTTCCTGTTTCATCAATTGCTTGCGCTTTTCGTACTCGATCTCGCGCCGCGTTTCCTGTTCAGACTTTTTTTCTAAATAATATCCATAGTTACCTGAAAAGGTCTGCGTGGTCCCGCGATCGATCTCCACGATGCGATTTGTCACACGATCTAAAAAATAGCGGTCATGCGTAACGAGGAACAGCGCGCCGGAATATCTCGCGAGATAATCTTCCAGCCATTGGATCGTATCCGCATCCAGATGGTTCGTCGGTTCGTCAAGAATCAACAGGTCGGGACGCGTAATCAGCGCATGCGCAAGTGCAACACGTTTCCGCTGACCGCCGGAGAGTGTGCCGACTTTTTGCTCCGTATCCGTAATACCGAGCTGTGTAAGTATTTTCTTCGCGTTTTTTTCCAGTTCCCAAGCGCCGGTCGTATCGAGTTGATGCGAAAGATCTGTCATGCGAGCGAGCAACCGTTCGTTCGCATGGTCGTGTTCGAGCGCCGCACACGCCACTTCATAATCGTGAATGAGTTCGAGCGTCGCGCTGCTTTTCGAGAAGAGCGCATCGAGCACAGAAAGCTCGCCTTCGAACTTTGGCTCTTGTGGCAGGTAACCGATCTGTGCGCCCTCGGAGATAATGACTTCGCCGGAGTCCGGCGGCATTTCGCGGGCGAGAATGCGAATGAGTGTCGT
>DASYAJ010000664.1:0-5931 GCA_036501405.1 Kapaibacterium sp. (SeqCode) | reverse complement strand
GGGAAATCGTTGCGCACCCTGTAATCAGTGCTGCAAAGATCAACAAGAACGATTTATTCCCCATACCACATGAACACGCGAGCGAGTGAAAAGGTATTATCGCTTTTGTGGCAGCCATTCGACTTTGACACCGTACTCTTCTAAGCTCTTGAATTCTGGATCACCTGTAAGCACGGGAAGATCGAGTTCCAAAGCCAGCGCTGCAGCGAAGCAATCGGCATACGACGAGACACGATATGATTTAAGTTCTGCTGCTTTGCGGACATGTTCCAATGTCGGAAGAATGATTTCGATTGCTGAGTCTTGTATGTGTTCCTCAATAAATATGGCACCGGCTACTCCATCTTTTCTGCGTGCTTGATAGAGAATCTCGCCCCAATTGATGGCACTCATCGGAAGTTTTATTTCGCTTTGTTGAGCTTCCGAAATAATCGAAAGCACTTTCTCCCATCCGTTTTCCTTATTCAGGAAAGCCAGAAAGGCATGACTATCTAAAACGAAATTTTTCATCTTCTCGAATTTTATCAAGTGCGCGCTCGCGAAGCAAATCTTCCACGGCATCGCTGGGACTCATCCATCCGGCCAAATCCGTAATGTCCTTCATTTTTTTTGGGGTAGCTGGCGAGAGTATTACTTGCTCGCCATGCTCCTGAATTTTTACCCGCGCGCCATTCCTCATTCCATGCCGCTCGCGAATTTCGGATGGAATGTCCAGGTGCCCTTCGTTGTCAATAGTTGTAACGTATTCCCGGTCCATATACTTTTTCAAACAGGTATGGCGATGGAAGATTCCCAGCAAGATGATTTACGCTCTCGATAAAAGCCATTTGACTTGCACACCAAACGGTAGCAGCCGCTTAAATTACGGATCGTCGGTCAGGACGGGAACATTTCGCTCCATCGCCAGTGGCCGGCAAAACAATCGGCGTAAGAAATGCCCCCACCAGCTTTGAATCGAAATTCCTCCATGAAAGAACTTCCATAACCGAAATTTGGTCTTACGCCAAATCCGCCAGTTCGCCTTCTGTGAAGAAAAAGGCGATTTCGCGCAAGCCGTTTTCGACAGAGTCCGAGCCATGCACGGCGTTTTCGCCTTTGTTTTTCGCGTAGAGTTTGCGGATGGTCCCGTCTGCGGCTTCGGCCGGATCGGTGGAACCAATAACGCGTCGCCATTCGGCGATGGCATTTTCTCGTTCGAGCGCAATCGGCACACAGGCTCCGCCGGACATGAACTCCACCAAGCCGGAATAAAACGGACGCTCTTTGTGGACCTCATAAAACTTCGAGGCGGATTTATTCGAAAGGGAAGTCATCTTGAGCGCAAGAATGCGGAACCCTTCTTTTTGGATATGCGCGATGATATTGCCGGTGTTTCCCGCACGGACGGCGTCCGGCTTGATGATACAAAGTGTGCGTTCGAGAGCCATAATTTGGTTAAGAAATGAGTAATGAGTGGCGCATAACGCAATTGGGGGACTTGTCGTTACCGCAATTTTTTGAATGTCATTCCCACATTCGCAGGAATGACAATTAAAGTCAGCGATTCGGAATTAAGGGTTCATCGATCACAGCTTTCGCATCCACTTTTGGTGGAACCGGGGGCGTACTGGTGACCCAATCGGGCCAGTCTTTTGTCGGATAGCGGATGGAGTGGGGAACAATATCTGACGTGGCAATCTGAAATTTCTCGACCAAATGCTCGTTTCGTTCCGATACCGTATGCCGAATATCCGCAAGTTCCCATAGCTTGAGTCCGGCGTACCCAACAATACCACCGAGCAGAAGACCAAGATTAAAACCGAGCGTCGGCTTGCCTTCAATCAGTCGCACGGCACCGAAAACACTGGCCGCCGTGCAGACGATTCGTCCGGCAAAGAAGGCGATTCCGGTTATCGGTTTATTAACATACGCTTCTCCAATAATCGGCAATCCGCCGAAGGTCATGCCCAAATCGTAGCTGTAAAGTTCCTGCTCGTAGGCAATCTTTCGGCCTTCGTATTGTTCGGCGGAATCTCGCCAGGTTTTGCTGCGGTAGTTGGTATCCTGAGCAGCCGCATTGCCACTTCCAACGATCACAAGGACCGTAGCGGCAAACAGGATTTTTAAGATGGCGGCTTTCACAAGCTCTTCGTTAACGAAAACTCTGCCAAATTAACGGCGTCCACGGCTTTTTGCCTTTGGCGCCGCTTTGCGTCCTTTTGCTGGCGTAGCTTTCTTTGCAGGTTTTGCTTTTGGAGCTGCCTTAGCTTTTGGCTTCGGAGCAGCTTTTGCTTTTGGCTTTGGAGCAGGTTTAGCTGCACGCTTCACTGGAGCTGCTTTTTTCGCAGGAGTCGATTTTTTCGGAACAGCCGCAGTTCGTGCCGCCGGTTTTGGAACGAATGTCTTTCGCTTCTTCAATTCGGCCAGCGCGCGCGCGACGGTTTCACCCATTACCGCAGGCGTTTCCACGACGCGAATTCCATTTTCCTTCATAGCACGCATTTTTTCGTCTGCTGTGCCTTTGCCGCCAGCGATAATCGCTCCGGCATGTCCCATGCGGCGGCCTGCAGGGGCGGTGCGGCCCGCAATGAATCCGACCACCGGCTTGCCGAAATGCTTGCCAATCCACGCCGCTGCTTCTTCCTCGGCCGAACCGCCGATTTCACCGATCATAATGACGGCATCTGTTTCATCGTCGTTCGCGAAAAGCTTGATTGCATCGAGGAAGCGAGTTCCCACAATGGGATCGCCACCAATGCCGATGGCTGTCGATTGGCCGAGACCCGCATCGGTAAGCTGCTTCACCGCTTCGTAAGTGAGCGTACCTGAACGAGAAATAATTCCGACGCGGCCTTCTTTGTGAATAAATCCCGGCATAATGCCAATCTTCGCTTTGCCTGGAGAGATAACACCAGGGCAGTTCGGACCGATCAGCCGCGTTGTCGAATTCTGGATTTTGCCATAGACCGAAATCATGTCGCGCACCGGGATGCCTTCGGTGATGCAAACGACGAGCGGCAATTCGCTCGCCGCCGATTCGAGAATGGCATCTGCCGCAAACGGCGGTGGAACGAAAATGCACGCCACGTTCGCGCCTGTTTCGCGGACCGCATCGGCGACGGTATTGAATACCGGCACGCCTTCGTGCATCGTGCCGCCTTTTCCAGGCGTCACGCCGGCGACGACCTTCGTGCCGTATTCCTTCATCTGCTGTGTATGGAACGAGCCTTCTGAGCCGGTTATGCCTTGCACCAAAAGCCGCGTTTTCTTATCTACTAAAACACTCATGTAAAATTTTTCGAATAGTAAAGAACCTCATTTCTCTACAAAAATACGAAGAATAAAATGTCGGGACCGGGATTTGGGAGGATTTTAAGAATTATGAGATTGACTCCTGTCATTCCCGCATGTGCAGGAATGACAATGAAAATCTTAATGGGAACTCAAACTGAGGCACAGCAAAGCAGCCTCTTTAATCCGCTGCATCAGTTCATCGAGCGAACGCGTTTGCGTATGGCACCCGCGTAACTGTGGAACGGAGGCAATGAGCCATCCTTCTTCGTTCTGTTCGATTACAACGTCGAATTCTCGTGGCGTGATATGGTAAGAATTCGGAGGATGAATTAGTTCACTGCTGAATTATCATTTTCGCGAACGCGGGAATTCAGTTGCCTACCATACCACATACCGCACAGCAGCGCCGCCATACAGCGCATTCGCTCTCCAATTGTTATTCGGATCGACTTTGGTGAGTGGAAAATCGTAACCAACCGAAGGAGTAACGATCCAGTAATTGGTCAGAGGTAAGTCATAAGTAAGTTCCGAACGAATGGCAATGCGAAGTGCTGTGGCCATGGGATCTGAACTGACATTCGTTGCTGTCGAAGAATTGACCGTTACCGATTTCCAATAATTCGCTTCGTTTCTGCTTCCGATACTCAGGCACGCTTGAATGCCGAAACCGCGAGGGATGCTATCGGAACTGAAATCGTACTTCACACCCCAATTGATCGTATAATAGGAAAGAACAGTCCGAAGAGAAACCGCTGTATCGCCGTTTGTCAGATATCCTTCGAAGGTCGCGGGCATGGAGTTGTAACCGAACTCGAAAAGGTAATAGAGGCGCTCGTTCAATAAAAAGGAGTGTTCTAGGCTCACCCCATAATAATATCCCTTGCCTTTAGCATTTTGAGCGATGTAGGTCGAAGGTTCAATATTAAGCGCCGGAAACAGATCAGTATTATATCCCACACGTTCATACCCGCCGGTCAGTCCAATAAGCAGCGATGGCCGCTCTTGTGCGCGAGAAATTGTTACGATGGAGAGGATGCAAAGCATGAAAGCGAAAATTGGGAATCGATTGTGGATGATTGTCATGATATAGAAAGAGAAGCTGAACGACATCATCATGAACAGGAAGCTCATCGGATAGAATTCCGGCGCAGGTTTTGCCATTCATTCCCGTTCACCGGAGTGGCAATACCACTCATCTATTAACCACCCCCTAACCCCCGCCTTGAAAAGGCGGGGGGGTATTCTAAATTATTCCCGCCTTGAAAAGGCGGGGGAGTATTCTAAATTATCCCCGCCTTGAAAAGGCGGGGGGGTATTCTTTAATTATCCTGCCTTGAAAAGGCGGGGAATAAATTTCAAAACACAATGCAGAACAACAATTCAAACAAGAGCTTGGACGGCATGACCGTCGCTATCATTGTCGATAACAATTTCGAACAGGTCGAAATGACCGCGCCGCGCGAGGCGCTCGAAAAGGCGGGAGCGAAAACCGTGCTGATCTCGCCGAAAGGCGGATCGGTGCAGGGCTTCGAGCACGATAAAGCGGGAAAAACATTCCCAGTCGAAATGGAACTTTCAGACGCCGATCCGGACGAGTTCGATGCACTCCTGCTTCCTGGCGGCGCGTTGAATGCCGATAAACTTCGTTCCGAAGAAAAGGCGCTTAATTTCGTCCGGGAAATGGAAGCGGACAGCAAGCCGATTGCGTTCATCTGCCACGCGCCCTGGATTATTATTTCCGCAGGACTCGCGAAAGGTCGGCATTTTACCGGCTATCATACCATCAAGGACGACATCCAAAATGCCGGCGCGAAATACGAGGACAAGGAAGTTATCCGCGACAACAACTGGGTTTCGTCGCGTCAACCTTCGGACATTCAGGCATTCAATGCAGAGATGCTGGCGCTGTTCGCGGAATATGTTCCCGAGGAAGCGTAGTTAAAAATTTCCTTCCCGCTTGCGGGAAGGGTAAGGGGAGGGAGTGTCATTGATTACTATCGTGTGATCTACGCACCCTCCCCCGGCCCCTCCCGTAAGCGGGAGGGGAGAAATTAATTGGACAAAAGCGTTCTCTGAGGATGAAAATTCTTCTGGTTCTGCTTTTTATTCTAACGATAGCTTCCTCGGCACTCGCCGGACCGGTTTTTCCGACGCGCGGATTTTTGCTCGACCCAAAATGGACGGGGAAGGTCGATACGAATTCGGCTTTCGATCACGCGGCGTATTTTGCGGAATTGCAGCGCGGATTCGGGAGCGATAGCGATCGTTGGGCGTGGTCGGTCACGATGGGCGCTGCGTGGGAATTTGCGCGGTGGGGTGGGAATAAATCCCTCCTTGCTTTTACGGGCATGGAACTTATCGCGAACAACCACAATGACATCGACTTCAAGCCGCGAGGCGCGATGTGGGAAGAAGGCTTGTTCTACACCGTTCAGCAGGACACGAGCTTCGACTGGCAGATTGGAACGATCTATCGCTGCCGTCATGACCTCGATAATATCGATCCCGATGGCTACAGCGATATCGATCAGCAGCGGACGCTGATTTACTGTTCGCTATCGGGCAAGGCAATCTGGAAGAGCGAGAAGCTTCTCGGCATGAACTGCCCGACGACGGTATGCAAAAGCACACGAACACCGAATCCGAATGCCACGCTCG
>DASYAJ010000663.1:0-5171 GCA_036501405.1 Kapaibacterium sp. (SeqCode) | reverse complement strand
AACCCTTTCTGACATCGTGAAGGAGCTTCTCGTGAAAGGATTGCAATACGAAGATCAGCGCCTGAACGCTAACTAATTGATAAACAGCCAGAACGCGAATACGTGACGACGATGCGGAATGCACATCCAGCAATGGAAGCTCGGCTCATAATGCCAGGTATAGGTGCGTCCCGAACGATGAATTTTTGATTTTACCATAAATACAAAAATGGCGAGTGCGGATGCAAAAAGCAAGGAGCCGGTGACAAGAAATTTTACGGGGAAATTCCCGCTCGCATTCGGGCCAGAATTTCCGCCGATTCACGCGGACACCGTTCGCGCGGCTTTGGAGCATGTCTTTTTCGAGGGCGAAGCTATTAATGCAAAGCAAGTAGCGGACGAAATCGGCAAGTCCTCGAAAACAGTCTATGCGAAAATTTCCGGAGAAGTAACGCTGACGATCGAGGAATTTCTTCGCATTGCACGGCTCGCGCTCGCACATGGAGATTCTTCGCTCATTGACCTCGCCATACCGGACGGCTTTGTCATCATCGCGACCGACGAGGATTGCATGACCCTGGAAGGAGCCGCGACGGAAATCCTTGCCGATGCCGGGGAAGCCATTCGGGACGCGAAGTCGGGCCTTAATTCGAAAGCGGAGAAAGCTGCGCGGCGGACGATCACCGATGCTACGCGGCTCGAAAAGACGGTGAGAAAAAAAGTTTGATTCTCGCAAGTTTCGCCCTTAGCTCAGTCGGTTAGAGCATGGAACTCATAATTCCGGGGTCGTAGGTTCGAATCCTACAGGGCGAACAATCGGAACCGTTCCCGCGAGTTAGGACGCGGGAGTGAAATCTTAACTATCCATCCGAAAGGGTGCGGTTCCGTAGTTTTTTAATCATGGCAAAGACCAAAGAAAGAAGCGAAGCCGAGTTTTGGAAGCACGTCATTAAGAGCGTGGACGAGCGATACGCACGCGAAGCCGCGAACCGTACCGCCGCGAATTATCGCGGAGAATCGGAACGCGCCTCCCGTCCGCTCTTTCTCGAATCGGAAAAACGCATGGAGGAATTCGCGGAAAGACATGGCATTCGATTATGAAAATGAAAAAACTCAACGACATGACGAACGCGGAACTAATTGAAAACATACGCGACATCGAACGGGATGAACGCTCACACCAACGACTTCGCGCCGTGCTCATCGAAAACGGGCACGCGAACCGGCTCATGGATTTAGAATCGTTACACTTGACCGAGACCAAACGATAACCGATGATGACACAACTTTGTAGGGAAGCAATTTGGGACGCGGCGGCACTCGCTTCCGCCATACTCTCGGCACTGGCCGTGACCGGACTTCTCCTTATCGTGAATTGAACGACCGATGAACGAAGCATTGATGATGCAACAGGCCGTCATGAAGCGAATCGATCAGTTGATTGTTTCGCCGGATGAACAGCTTCCGCCTTCGCGCTGGAAAAAGGTTCTCGATGTTTCGCCCGATAATCTACGCCGCCTTTTCAAGTTCGATGAGGATTATCGCGACGTCATTATCTTCGTGGGAGGGGACCAGCGAACGACGCGAGCGCGATACTGGCGCTGCCTGGACCGCGCCGCCGAACGCGCGAGAAGGGCGCTCTTAGAAAAAAGTTTGAGCGCAAGACGGCTCAAGGGATGAAAGAACAACTTCGCGCCGGAAACAGCCGATCGCTTCTGAACTCAGTTAAGCTTGAGACGCGAGTGGAAGGCGCGAAGAAATTTTCAGCAGGGTGGAGCAGTCGGTCAGCTCGCCAGGCTCATAACCTGTAGGTCGTGGGTTCGAATCCTACCCCTGCTACAACAGAAAAAATTTCATTCAAACGCCGGTCATCATGCCGGGAATGAAAAGCTAAATATCGAAAGCAAAAGCCCGATTCGCGCTAACGAACCGGGCCTCCTAAAGATGATAGTGCAACGACAAAATTACACATCGAGTGGGATAACGCCGGAATCTTCCAAAAGGATTCCGCGCATGATTCCGATTCCTAATCTCCTCGGAGGTTTCGCTACCGTTAAATCTCTTCGCTCCATGCTTCCAAAACCCGAAGCCCTCTACATTCGCGCGACGATCGAATTCCGTGACGGCTCCATGAAAACGGCGCTCTGGACCGGACAATCGTTTACGCATGAAATTTCAGAGGCCGTAATGTTTTCGTTCCTACGCTCCGCACTTACGACATCGCGTCAAGTCGGAAAAATTCGCAACAAAGAGTTCCGAATTCAAAACGTGGAAGTCGTGACGATCGATGAATTAGAAAAGGGAATTGCATCATGAACGGACGGGACGGAATTTTAAATGAGCTTCTTGCCGAAGAGCACGCCGAAAACAAGCAGGATGAACTCGAAGAAATTCGGCGCAATAACGATGCGCAGTTTCAGGCATTCATGCCGACAGAAAAAAGGAAAGCTTTAACCGTCCGAAAGGACACACGAATCAACAAGGAGAATAACAATGTCACTAATCGCTAAAGATACCGGCAACGGGGAAGAATTCAAAAAAATACCGGAAGGAAACCATATCGCGCGATGCGTTCGCGTCGTGGATTTGGGAACACAGTCTTATGAATGGCAGGGTCAAACCCATTCGAATCCGAAGGTACAGCTTTCTTTCGAGATACCCGAAGAGCGTATCGAGATCGAGGGAAAAAATCTTCCGATGATGATTTCGGCTGAGTTCACAAAATCGCTCCATGAAAAAGCGAAGCTGCGCGCTACGCTCGAAAATTGGCGGGGACGTAAATTCGCCGAACCGGAATTGGAAGGATTCGATATAAAAAAGCTCCTTGGAGTTCCCGCTATCATTACGGTCCAACATGCAACCGGAAGCGGGAAAAATTCCGGGAAAGTATTCGCTAATATCACGTCCATTTCTTCAGCGAAAATAGGCGGAAAGTCCGTTACGTGCGCCCTTCAGGAAAACCCTCTTATCTACTACGAGATCGAGGAGCGACAAGGCGGAGCCTTCAACGACCTGCCTGAATGGACACAAAAGAAAATCCTGAACGCATCCGAGATGAAGGCTCCAATCGATGAGGCGTCTCCATACGAAGAATCTCATTCCGAACCAAACGACGATATTCCATTCTAATGAAGCTCTTTTTCTGCAAGCATTTAGGTGCGCTCCGGTCAACCGATTCGGATTCGGAGCGCGCATTGCAGAAATTAACGAACGGAGAAATCATTGAATTAGAATTTCGGAAACCGCGCAACATTAGGTTCCACCGCCTTTACTGGAAATTATGCCAGACGGTTGCGGAGAACATGCCGGTAACGTGCGATGCCGAGACGATCAGCGACATCATAAAATTACGAACCGGCCATACGCGCCGGTACAAGACGAAAAAACAATTGTACGAAGTACCCGCCTCGATTTCTTTTGCGGCGATGGACGATACGGCATTCGCGGATTTTTTCGAACGCGCTACGAAAGTCGTGTGCGAAGAAATACTTCCGGGAATTGAAAGCGAAGAATTACGGAACGAAGTTTTTCAATTAATAGGAACCTGAATCCCATGCGCATCCATAAAATAATTTTAGATCATATCGGTCACGTCGAACACGAAGAAATCGCGCCGGCGGACGTTACGATCTTCGAGGGGCCGAACGGCTGCGGCAAAAGCCTTCATTTGAAGGCGTTGCGGGCCGCGCTCGCTACTCCGAAAAGAGGCCATGATTATACGGAATTACTCAGCGATGAGGCTCCGAATGGTTATATCGCTCTTTCCCTCAATGCCGGCCTGAACATTCGGCGCGATATTAATTCCATCGAAAGCAAACTGAGTATCAAAAGCAAAGCCCTCGGCGAACAGCGCGGCTCCGATGCAAACCGCTATGTTACCAATACATTCGACGCCGAGAGCATTAACTGCGAATCGTTCCTAACGAAGGATAAAAAAGAACGCCAGCGCCTTATCCTCGAAGCCATTCCTTTCGAAATGGACCGCATCGGTCTCCGGTCGATTGTCGGTAACGATTTCGATAAGTTACAGGGACATCCGCTCGAAATCCTCGATCACGTCCACAAAACATTTTATGATCGGCGCGCCGAAATCAATCGCAGCGCAAAAGAACGCCGTCAAATGGCGCAAGGATTAGCTGATACGATTCAGAGCGAAGTGGATTTGAAGCAAGTCGATAGCGATATTTCACGCCTGGAATCGGAACTTCAGGATTTACAGCAAGCGCGAAATGAAAAAATAGAGAGCGCCGAAATTAAAGCATCGCGTGAAATTACTACGGCATCGAAAGAGCACGCCGACACAATAACTTCGCTGCGCAATGAAGCACAGGAGAAGATCAATTTAATCAATGAAGGGCTTACTCGCCTTGTCGCGAATTTGGATAAGATATTCCAGGAAACGAAGGATAGCAACCGAAGCCTCATTGAGCAAATGCGCTCAGAAGCCGATGCGGAATTCCTCGATAAATCTACTGGAATCAATCTTGCCATTCAGGGAGCGCGTTCGCAACGAGACATCGAAATAGCAACGGAAGCGCAGCGTAAGATCATCCGGGAAGGCTTGCGGTCCGCCGCCGAAATGGAAGCACAGTCGACGGAACTCTCCGAGACATTAACCGCCCTCGATTTTTTCAAAAGTAATATGCTGAAAGAATTGCCGATCCCTGGAATTACGATGCAGGACGGTGAAATCATTATCGATGGGAAGGCATGGGATAAGGTTCCAGATAGCAGACTCGTCACGCTCGCCATCGATTTAGCCATTGCACGGAGCCAAGAATCCTCGATTCTTATTGCCGACAAAGCAGAGGCCATTGACAATAATCAATTCGAGAACATCATTATTCCGCACCTGCTCCATAGTGGAAGGCAATGCTTTATCGGCAGAGCGAACGTCGGTTCGCATACGCATCCGATCGTAGAATTAAAAATTAGAACGTTATCGCGGGAACAGGTCGCATAAGAACCATTCCCAAACATTTTCAACCATTTCAACATCATTCATTATGAGCAACACAAACGAAGCACCGCTTCTTGACGGAGACCTAAAAGAAACTGAACGCAAGCGACTTGCGCGTGAAGAGCAGGCCGAGCGCGAACGCCGCACGGGCATTGCCTCGGAATACCGGGGATTTGTGAGGGAACTCAAGGACCTTGAAAGCCTTACCGATAATCCGATTTATCGCAAGTTC
>DASYAJ010000662.1:0-2743 GCA_036501405.1 Kapaibacterium sp. (SeqCode) | reverse complement strand
GAGCTGGCTAGTAAGGACCGGCAAACAATAGCCGCGTATCAGCAACAACATGAAGCTAACAAATCTCCAAACGCATTTCCCAGCGATTTACTCGTATTCTCTCGCTCCGAGTTTGTTGAACGAGTATTTTGGGAAGCCGTTCGCGCCGGTGCTCTGATCGTTGGATTTAATCTTCCTTTTGACATCGCACGCATTGCGATTCGGTGGAAGAAGGCCCGAAACGGTGGCTTTTCATTCATTTTGAGCGACTTGAGCGAAAAGCGTATTGCGAACGTCCATCGCCCCCGCATCCGTATTGCACCGCTTAACGGAATTGCCCAAAAGATTGAATTGACCGCTGTAATGCGTAAAAGCGAGCAAAGCAAATGGCGTCGTGGTTGCTTTCTCGATTTACACACACTCGCGTTCGCATTAACGGACAAAAGCTATTCGCTGGCGACTGCAATTCGAGCATTCGGTTCGGATGCTAAGAAGATGGAACACGAACCGAGCGGAATTGTCACACATGAAGAGATCGAATATGCCCATCAAGATGTTCGCGCGACGGTTGGATTGCTGAACGCTCTGAAACACGAATACGAACTGCATCCAATCACCGTTCGCCCCGAACGCGCATACAGCCCCGCCTCTATTGGTAAGGGTTATCTCCGTGCGATGGGAATAGCGGAGCCGATGTGGAAATTCAAAGATATTTTCCCCGTAGTGCACGGCATTGCGATGGCCGCATATTTTGGCGGTCGGGCGGAATGCCGAATTCGCCGTTGGCCGGTTCCCGTTGTTCCGGTGGATTTAACAAGCGAATACCCCAGCGTCGATGCACTTCTCGGTGTTTGGAACATAGTGACTGCGGAGAGACTGGAAATCGTCGATGCAACAAACGACATTCGAGGATTTCTTAAATCAATCACACTCGATCGCCTTTTTGACCCATCAATCTGGAAGAGTTTTAACTTCTACGCTCGCATAGTTCCAGACGGCGAGGTTGTTCCCGTTCGTTCCGTTTACGACAGCAAGTCCGGGACCCGCAATATCGGATTGAACGAATTAAGCTGGAAGCAGGGTATGTGGTTAGCAGGCCCCGATCTAATCTCAATTGTATTGAACGGTCGAATCCCAAACGTCTCGGAGGCGATTATGATCGTTCCATACGGAAAGCACCACGGACTTAGACCAGTCAAATTACGCGGCAAGATACTCGTTGATCCAAGGACAGAAGATTTCGTCACGCGCGTAATCGAATACCGAAAACAAAACAAGCAGAACGAACGTCTTCAATATTTCCTCAAGATTCTTGCTAACAGCACGTCGTATGGGGCGTATCTCGAATTAAATCCCGTTAAGACTCATCGAAAGAAAAGATTGAGAATCACCGTTTTCAGCGGCGACCTGATCAAAGAACAGTCCGCACCGGAGACAACGGAGCAGCCCGGAAGCTTCTATTTTCCTTTATTGGGCGCTTTGATTACGTCTGGAGGCAGGTTACTTCTCACAATGATTGAAGGCTGTGTGCGCGATTTAGGAGGCACATATTTGTGCTGCGATACGGATGCTCTAACTATCGTTGCCAGCAAGGAAGGCGGAACAGTTGCGATGCCGAATGGCGCTCCTGCGGTCAAGGCTCTTTCGTGGAATGAAGTCGAGGGAATTACGCGGCGATTTGATTCGCTATCTCCTTACAATCGCGACATCGTGCCGAATCTTTTGCGATTGACCGACGAAAACTTCGATGCGAGAGGCAAACAGCGTCAGTTATTCGGCCTTTCCATTGCAGCAAAGCGATACGCACTCTACACAATGAAATGCGGAAGACCCTACTGCAATCATAAGAATTGCGTCACGGTTGTTGATCCGAAGGCGCACGGATTGATCTTCGTCGCACCGAGTGACGAACGGACGGACGGTTTACCGAAATGGTGGTGGGAATTGTGGCGTTTTATATTGACGCTCGAATTCAAACAAATCATGGAACCGGATTTCAACCCTCTAATGGTTGCCGGTCAGATAATGAATCCGGCTACAGCGACAGCGGTTGAAGGGCAGCCCTTTTGGATTTCGCTACCGGCAATAATGAAAATGAGAATCTCGACGCCGCACTATTTAGCCCAAATGAAAGGAAGGGTGAGCCCATACGGCTTCGTCTTACATCCGTGTACGCGAAACAAAGCAAAATTAACGTTGCTTACTCCGTTTAACAAAGACCGTTCAGCGTGGGCTAAGTCTCGTTGTATCAACACTCATGACGGAGCAATCTATCATCTTAATGAAATCCCACGCACCGACATCATTACTTTGGGAGACGTTCTCTGCGCTTACATTCAACACCCCGAAATCAAGTCTCTCGGGCCAGACGGTCAGAGATGTAAGCCAGGGACTCGCGGTTTATTGCGGCGTATGCCCATAAAAGGTGGCCTTCAGCACGCTATCGGAAAGGAAATTTCACGGTTTGAAGAGGGGCGAGACGATTTTATCGAAAACATCGATAACGCTTGCATCCGATACGAAGGCGGGCGAGTGGCCGCGAATGAAAGGTTAATCGCAGAAATCAAGAAGCGTGGATTGAGAAAAATGACCAAAGAGACGGGACTCGATAGAAAGACAATCCGGGCCGTCTCGAATAGGCAGAAGGTGAAAGCGTCCACGCTCGCAAAGCTAATTCTGGCCATTGAGCAAGACGGTTAGTGTATTGACTTAGCCTTAGCGTGCCCTCAGTTCTCAAGGGAAGACCCTTCAGCGATGGTTTGTA
>DASYAJ010000661.1:0-3424 GCA_036501405.1 Kapaibacterium sp. (SeqCode) | reverse complement strand
ACTCCACCAAAATTGTGGTAAAGGCTTGCCCCTATGGCAACGGCGTTCGTTCTTCGTTCGACATCCGCATGCCCACTCTATTGTCCGCTGGAGAAACCCGCGATGAGCTTCCCGCTGAGGAAGTTCATTTGTGAGCTTCCTCTATGGCAAACTGAAACGGAGCTAACGCCTACCAAGCTCGACATGGTCTACGCCTTCGCGCTTTCTACGCGTTTGCACGCTCAAGCGCCCTTGGTCAAGCCCCATTTCAAAACTTCAATTCTCACTCTTGCAAGTCCCGCACGGTCCAGCCCGATCGCTCGTGCCGCCGCGTAGGTCAGGTCGATGATGCGTTCCGTCTTAACCGGTCCGCGGTCGTTAATTCGCACATCGATGGTGGCCGAGTTCGTGAGGTTTGTCACCCTCACGAGCGTTCCGAACGGCAGAGTTCGGTGAGCGGCCGTCAATTTCTGATTGTCGAAAATTTCTCCACTCGCGGTTTTTCGGCCCTGAAAATCATTCGAATAATAAGAAGCAATACCGATTTGAACCGCCTCCCGGCCATTCATGGACGATTTAGGCGCCGAGCAACCGACCAGCAGGCCCAGTGTGGCGAGAATACCAATGACGAGCTTCGAGCGCCTCGCTCTCCAATGTCCCGCACTAAAAAGCCGCGCTCGCAAAACTCTTGCTCTTCGAAATTGCTTCGTAAAGGCGTACATTCTGAAACCGTTACGTTCTTCGACCTACAAATATACGATGAAAATAAAGCGAAGTCAAGTAATCACTTAAAGTATTTTCTAACCAAACCATGTTTTCCCACAAATTCACATGTTTTCGCCAGAAAAAATCTTTAGAGAAAAGTAGTAAGAATCGAAAGAACCGGGATTTTCAGGATGGGTAAGGATTTCCAGGATGATTAGCAAAAGATTCAGCGTCGGGCGCAATGTAAAGTCTGCGCGTACTCTTACTCTATGCGGATGAAGATCCTAAAATCCTTACCATTCTGTAAATCCTGGTTCTGGCTCGTGAATCCAATACTCCCAATTGTGGTTTGCCATTCTGCACATCCATCCAATCCTGAAAAATCCTTACCCATCCTGTAAATCCTGGTTCTATCTATGAACATCGCGCTTTTCGGTTATGGCAAAATGGGGCATGAAGTGGAGCAGGCAGCCATTGCAGCCGGGCATGCCATTGTCATCGCGTTCGATGTCGATTCTCCGGCGACCCGGTCCGCACTACGCGAAAGTGGCGCGGATGTCGTAATCGACTTCAGCCAAGCCTCTGGCGTCGAAGAACATGTCCGCCTCTGCGCCGAAACAAAAATTCCCATCGTTATCGGGACGACAGGATGGGAACAAACGTTGGGAACCGTTCGCGGCATCGTTGAACAGGCGAAGATCGGCTGCATCGCGGGATCGAATTTTTCGATTGGCGTGAACCTCTTCCTCCGTATCGTTCGCGATGCGGCGAAGATGCTGGATGCCGCCGGCTATGACGCTTATATTCTCGAAGCGCATCATCGCGCAAAAAAAGACTTCCCAAGCGGAACGGCACTGCGACTCGGCGAAGCGGTCCTTCAATCGATGGCATCGAAAGCGAAAATCGCGTCGGAACTAACGCAAGGCGAAGCGATCGCGAAGGAGACGCTCCTTATTAGTTCCATCCGCGCGGGCGCGCTGACGGGAACCCATCTCGTCGGCTTCGATGCCGAAGACGATGCGATCGAACTGACCCATCGCGCCAAAAGCAGAAGGGGCTTTGCAACAGGTTCCATCAAAGCGGCTGAATGGATTATTGGAAAAAATGGTTTTTATCGGTTCGAAGAAAATATCGAAAAGATTCTCAGTCGTTAGCTTAGGACAAGGTACAAATCAAAAAATTTTCAGTCCTGTCATTCCGAGCGAAGTCTTTTGAAGCGAAGCGAATAATTGCTCCGCTCGGAATGACAATAACATCCTTTCGGGCGTTAAGCAAACGCTCAACAGATTTTAAAAAATATTATGTCACTTAAACTTCGCGGAACCGGCACGGCAATCGTCACCCCATTCACTCGCTCAGGCGAAATCGATTTCGAAGCGTTCAAACGATTGATCGATTTGCAACTCGAAGGCGGTGTGGAAATGCTCGTGCCGCTCGGCTCGACCGGCGAAAATCCGACCATCGCACGCGAGGAACGAACTGAAATTTTTCGGTTCATGGTCGAATATGTCGATCATCGCGCGATCATTATTGCGGGAACCGGAACGAACGATACCCGCACGTCCATCGAGTACACGCGAGAGGCAATAGAACTTGGTGCCGACGCCGCGCTCATCGTGACGCCCTATTATAATAAGCCGACGCCGAACGGACTCTTCGAGCATTTCAAGGCCGTGGCCGATGTGGGACTTCCGGTCCTGATGTATAACGTTCCTGGGCGCACGGGTCTCAACATGAATGCGGAAACAAGTTTGCGGTGTGCAGAAATCGAGAACGTCATTTCGATCAAAGAAGCGAGCGCCGATCTCGCGCAGTGCATGGAAATTATCCGCAATGCGCCAGCGGGCTTCACCCTTCTTTCGGGCGAAGACAATTTAACCGTTCCCTTGATTGCATTGGGAGCGAAAGGCGTCGTGAGCGTGGCCTCGAATGTGGTTCCCAAAGAGTTTGCGCGGATGGTCCGCTTTGCGCTCGATGGAAAATTCGAGGAAGCCCGCGCCATCCATTACGAACTGCTCGAGCTGATGAAGGTGAACTTTATCGAATCGAATCCTGGCCCCGTAAAAGCGGGACTCGCGATGCTGGGCATGATCGAGGAAGTCTGTCGCCTGCCCTTAGTGCCCGTCAAACCGGAGAGCAAAGAAAAGATCCGCGCTGTGATCGAACAGTTGGATGCGGTGATGATGGAAGAGGAGGGGTAATGCGAATCCGAACAATTCAAACAACCCTTCGGCTCTTTTGATAAATCCATTGGAACAGTTCCGCTTCTTCCTCGGTCATTTCAATATTGCGGCGGCCCATCACGGTGCGGGCAACGGCAAGCGCTTTTTCGAAACGGTAATTTGTCATCTCTTTCGCGCCGCCCCACGAAAAGCTGGGGATCCATTTCGGCGGGAACCCAGTATCGCTGCTTACACCAAAGATATTCGAACTGATTCCGACCGCCGTTCCGGTATTGAACTGCGTCCCAATCGCCGATTTGGAATGATCGCCCATGAGCAGACCGACAAACATCGAATTCGTAAGGAACTCTTCGCCTTCGATGGTCACGCGAACGGGTGAATAATCGTTCTTCAGATCGCTCGTATTCGTTCCCGCGCCGAGATTGCACCACTCCCCTAAAAAGCTGTGGCCCAAATAGCCATCGTGCTGCTTGTTCGAATAGCCCTGGACAATCGAATTTTCTACCTCACCGCCCATTTTCGAAACTGGACCGATGGACGTTCCCTCATAAATCTTC
>DASYAJ010000660.1:0-6614 GCA_036501405.1 Kapaibacterium sp. (SeqCode) | reverse complement strand
TGGCGGTCAGCAATGTCGCGATTGCACTCAGAGTCGGTAAGCCGGCAGAGCTTGCGAAGCTCGTGGGCGGTCCGCTTATTCAGTGCGACGTTTCGAATAGCGCGGAGATCGACGCCTGTTTCAAGGAAGCGAAAGAGAAATTGGGTCCGCTCGATTTCATCGTGCATTCGGTCGGGATGTCGCAGAATATCCGGAAGGGTGTGAAATACACCGATGCGAATTACGAATGGTTCCTGAAGACGCTCGATGTCAGCGGGCTTTCGCTGCACCGGCTGATTCACGGCGCGCTCGAAGCCGATGCGCTTTCGGATGGCGCGAGTATCGTTTCGCTCAGTTATGTCGCGGCCCAGCGATCGTTCACGACTTATTCGGATATGGCCGATGCGAAGGCGCTGCTGGAATCGGTGACGCGCAGTTTCGGATCGCGTTTGGGAAAGAAAAAGATCCGGGTCAATACTGTGAGCCAATCGCCCACACCGACACGGGCGGGTTCCGGAATCGTGGATTTCGATAAAATTTATGAATATGCCAATCTCCTCTCTCCGCTTGGGAACCCGACAGCGGAAGAATGCGCCGATTATGTCGTGACGCTGCTCAGCGATTTGACGAAAAAGGTTACTATGCAGAACCTTTTTCACGATGGCGGCTATAGCTCGATGGGAATGACCACCGAGCTATTGCATCTCTTCCACCATGCGGCGCAATCGGAGGAAAAAATGAGAGAGGCCGGGTTCGCGGAGTTTATGATCGATAGGCTTCGGAAAGAATAACAGAGAAAAAAAGTAGCGTAAGAAAAGAATAAAAATGGAACGTGAAATTCTCATCCTGCAATCGATGTTCTGCGGTAACCAATGATGAAACCTGCTTCGGAATCGCCGTCGGAAATGCCTTATATCGAGCTGCCCGTGCTTTCGGTCGCGGGACGGGATAATTCGAGTCGAGAAATCGATAAGCCGAAAAGCAATTGCGGGGTGGTCGGAATTTATAATCATCCGGAAGCCAGCGTCATCGCCTATTATGCGCTCCATGCGCTGCAGCATCGGGGCCAGGAAGCGGCGGGAATTCTTTCGGCTTATACCGAAGAGACGCCGAAAGGCCCGAAACGAAAGCTGCGGATTCATAAAGATAATGGTCTGGTCCTCGATGTGTTTAAGGACCACAAAATTCTCTCCGAAACCCTGATTGGAGAAACGGCGATAGCGCATAATCGCTACTCCACGACCGGTGCGAGCGGCAAAGTGGAAAACATCCAGCCGTTTTTCATGCACTACCGGATGGGGAACTTCGCGCTGGCTCACAATGGGAACCTGACGAACACGCATCGGCTGCGCCGCGAACTGGAAGCGGTCGGAACGATTTTTCAAACTTCGACCGACAGCGAACTGATCCTGCATCTCGTTGCACGATCGCAGAAAGAGACGCAGATCGAACAAATCCGCGAGGCCTTGCAAAAAGCTCGCGGCGCCTATTCACTTGCGATGGTCACCGATTCGGCGCTGATTGGCGCCCGCGATCCGCATGGGATTCGTCCAATGGCCTTTGGCAGATTGAAACGTCCAGACGGGGAATGGGCGTATATGATCGCTTCGGAAACCTGCGCCTTCGATATTGTCGGCGCGGAGTATCTTCGCGATGTGCAGCCGAACGAAATGTTTATTATCGATGCCGAGACGGTCAAGACCGGCGAGCCGCGATCGGTCAGCATTGCGGACCATGCCCCGAAGCCGACGCATTGTATTTTTGAATATATTTATTTTTCGAGGCCCGATTCGAAAGTGTTCGAGGAGAATGTCGATAAAGTTCGACGGAAATTGGGCAAGACCCTGGCGATCGAATCTCCGGTGCCGCATGAAAATGGCCGAAAAGTGACAGTGATTAACGTTCCCGATTCGTCGAATACGGCAACGCTCGGTTATGCGAGCCAAAACCAGAAACTTGGGAACCAGACAAAGTACCAGATCGGACTTATTCGTTCCCACTATGTGGGCCGCACCTTCATTCAGCCCGGGCAGGACCGGCGCGAGATGAAAGTCAAAGTGAAATTCAATACGGTGAAAGGCGTATTGAAGGATAAAAAAGTCGTTGTCGTGGACGATTCTATTGTTCGCGGAACAACTTCCAAAGCACTCATTAATCTGATTCGCGCTGCAGAGCCGCGAGAAGTGCATCTCCGGATCACCGCGCCACCGATTACCCATCCCTGCAAATATGGAATGGATTTTCCGAGTCGAGGAGAACTCATTGCAAACCATTTCGAAAATGAAGTCGAGATCGGGAAGGAACTGGGTGTCGATTCCCTACGCTATCTTTCCGTAAAAAAGCTGCTCGAAAGCGTTCCGCATCGCGATAAAGCCGGCCACGATATTGGTTATTGCACCGCTTGTTTTACAGGGAATTATCCTGTGCCGTTCGATGACGAAGCACAGGAAAACGACGATTGATCGTTATGAATGAATCTCGCCGATCGTCGTAGGTCACTCCGATTTCCCGCATTCGATTTGAACCGCTGTTCCTTGACGTCCGTTACCATTTCGATGTATCGTCGGACACTGTTTTTTTTCCTTTTTGCGGCGATGTTTGCTGTCACAGCCGTTGCGCAGCAACCGGTAGTACCCGCTTCGGATCTCGTTATCGTAAAGTTCCGAACCACGTCCGCGATGAATGACGCGAAGATCGCTGCGGTCCTAAATGGCATACGCCAAACGGGAACAGAACTTACAACCGTATTCCATCGACCATCCTCGAAAAATTCCATTCTCAGCGTCGATACGATCGGCTTGGACCGCATCGTTCAAGTTCCGCTCCGAGATGGCGTTTCGCCGCAGCAAGCGATGCAAGCGTTATCGGGACTCGCCGGGATCGAATATGTGGAACCGAATTACATTTATCGTCTTCAGACCGGCGAGCATATTCCGAACGATCCGCTTTTTCCTTCCCAATGGTGGCTCGATGCCATCGATGCGCCGAAAGCATGGAGCATGACGGAGGGAGACAGTTCCATTCTTATTGGGTATGTCGATGAAGGTGTCAATTGGCTGCATCCCGATCTGATCGATCAGTTTGCGGTGAACTCGGCGGAAGACTTGAATCATAACGGTCTGTTCGATGCGTGGCCTTCCGATTCGATCGGAATGGACGCGCATGGCCAAATGGTTTCTGGCGATCTCGATGGGAACGATCACGATGGCGATGGGTTCCCGAACGATGTGATCGGATGGGATTTTGTCGATAATGGTCCTATTCCCTACGATGTGCCGGGCGGCGGTCATGGAACAGCAATGGCGGGACTCATGGCAGCGAAGCAGGATAATCACGTAGGGATTAGTGGAGTTGCACCGAAATGCAAACTGCTTGTGCTAAAAGCTTTCGATCAGACAGGAACCGGAGCGGATGTGAATATCGCTCCCGCGATTGTCTATGCGGCGGACCATAGGGTGAAAGTTCTCAATCTTTCCTTTGGCGATATTATTCCTTCCCTACTTCAGCGCGATGCGATTCGCTATGCGATCTCAAAAGGAGTAACCGTGTTTGCTTCCAGCGGAGATAATGGCGGCACGGGCCCGAACTATCCTTCCGATTTCGATGAAGTGATTTCTGTCGGTTCCCCTCCGCGATCCGGTTATGCAAATCCTTCCACCTATGGCGTGGAACTCGATGTGGTTGCGCCGGGCATTCAGGTTCTGACGACAACGCAGAGCGGCGGTTACGATTCGGTGACAGGAACCAGCGCGAGTTCTGCGATTGCAACGGGAATCGGCGCGCTCCTTTTATCGAAGAATCCTTCCTTGACTCCGCTTCAAGTCCGCTCTATTCTGCTGACGACGACCGATTCGCTCCCAGATCGTGCCGTAAATGCAAATGGGGAACTCGACGCGTATCAGGCGCTTACCTATCCGGGCATTGCGCAAATCAAAATGGTTACACCGCACTCGCTCGATCAATTTCATATCGGCGATACGATTCGAGTAACAGGATATGCGATGTCTACATTGTTTACGGGATATACGCTTTCTTGGTCGAAAAATTATAAAAAAGATAGTTTGGGATTCGATGCGGTTGGAGATTATGGAATTATTCAATACGATAGTCTCGCTGGCGGGACTTTCGATTCGAGTAATGCTCAAGTCCTGAACGGAACGCTTGGCACGCTGTCCACCACGGGTTTCGATACTGGAACGTATATCCTTACGTTGTCCGTCCAGTCGAGCGATCGTCGAACGACGGAAGAACGAGTCGCCATAGACATGACCCGTTCGAAGCCGAAGTTTATCGCATTTCACGTCGATTCTATTTGGATCAATGCCGAGCGTGGGCTTCTGCTGCAAGCGACGACCGATCTTCCCGCGCAGTTCCAAATTACCTATTCTGATGCCAATTCAAAACCCGCTTTCATTGCAGACGATAAGATTGGATTTGAACATGCCATTCTTCTTCCTCGTGAACAAGCGGTGGGCGGGGTTCCTATCTCCATCATCGCGCAGCTTGTAACACCGAGTGGCGATACGACGGCAATCGATACAACGGCAATCATTCCCAATGATGCGGTGGCCGAATATCCGCAAGGAGGGTTTCTGCAAAAGCCCTATACGCTTCCGCCAGGCTTTGTACTCGATTCCGTTCTTTCCGTTCCCACCGGCGATGAGGTTGTCGAAAATCCTTCTTCGACGGATAACCTTACTATTTTCAAATTCGATAGCTCGGAACTACAATTCGTTCCCGGCGATTCTGCTGAGGATACTCGGCTTCCGCAAGCGATTGGAAATTCACAAGGGATTGGCGGCCCGGAACTTCTTGTCCAAACGCAGGGAGAACCTGGGATGGCGATCTATAAGCAGAATGCCTCGCATTCGATTCTTGGATCTCTTATTTATCAAAATAATTCCATTCAGGGCAGCACATTTGGAACGTTCGATGCAGGCAGCATGCAAAGTATTGTCGGGGTTTTGGATAGCGCTTGGGTTTCGTATCGCTATGATGCCGGAACGTATTCGTTATTGGGTTCCGGCGTTAATCGTTCTACGCCGGATTATTATAATTACAATAATCATATCACATGGGCAAATGTCAAAGCCGCCGATTTTTTGGGAACCGGAACACAGCAGCTTGTCGTGCTCGATGACGACGCCGATCTCATGATGTACGAGCGTGACGCTTCGGCTCCAAATGGCTTTCGTGCGGTCTATCTCGATTCGAACGACGGAGCTTCGGCGGGAACACTTTTGACCGTCGGCGATTTCGATGGCGATGGTAAACCGGATATTGCCTTTGCTTATCATCCGATCGAAGAACAGGACACATTGGACGATTATCATGCCGCGTATTGGACGCTCATTGTGCTTCGAAATCTTGGGAACCTGCAATTCGATACCATGTATATCGATCGCTTTTACGGCGATAACGAGAACGACCACTTTTTTCTTGGTGGCCCGCAGGGAACCATCGGACGACTAACGAACGTCACCGGAAAAAGTGTAGATGACCTTGCCGTTTCCTTTTTCCCAAATTTTTATCTCCTTGAATACGATTCCACAATCCATTCCATGCGCCCCATTTGGAATTATCCTATATCGGTCTACAAAACGATGTCCTGGGATTTCGATCGAAATGGAAAACGGGAATTTGGGTTTCTCGCCGGGGATTCCATCCGCTTTTTCGAACACAGCGATCGATACACGGAGCAAACTCCCGCACCGTCCGGGCTCATCGTTACGCCACGCGATTCGGACCGCGTCGATCTGGAGTGGGCTCCGGTTCCCAACGCGACCGAGTATTATGTTCTTCGCGCAGCACCCGAAAATATCAATCGTGGTTACGCGCTGATCGATTCCACTATCGTTCCGAACTATATCGACACAAATGTGGGAAATGGCGACACGCTGATTTATTCCGTTGCAGCCGTTGCACCAACCTACGCCATCCCGCAAAGCCTTCCGGCGTATGGGCAAGAGATGATCGTGCATCCGATGCCAACATTAATGAGCGCAATGGTATCGTCAAACAATATCCGTGTCAAAACTTCCCAACCACCGAGCACTGCCCGCATTTTTGCGGGAACGATCATGATCGATGACACGCTCGGTCCCGATGCGATTACTTCGACGCTGGACAGCGAAATCGTTATGGAACTATCCAAACCAATGACTGCCGGCTCGCACCGAATGCGTGTGACCTCATTCGATCTTCGGGATGATCTCAATTCCCCTTTCGATACCGTACATTACCTTTCGTTCCAAGTTCCAATCGACACGGCCTTGCCACGATTTTATATCGTTCGATGGACATTCGAAAATAGTATGACGGGACTCGAAATTCACGTTTTCTTCAACGCAGAACCGGGAACGGATGCGCTCGATATTTCGCATTATTCGCTTTCGCCATTTGGAACGCTTAATACCGCGCGGCGCGATACTGCAAATCCGGATGCACTTTATATCGAGCTCAGCGGAGTTTCGCTGACTGCGCTCGGAGTCCCATTCGTGCTCTGTGTTTCGAATATCGAGAGCGCGACGAACGTTCCGCTCGACGCGACGAATGGAAACTGTGTTGGAGTTTCACTGACGGAACCGGATCTTTCGAACGTCATGGTCTATCCGAATCCGGCAAAGCAAAGCCTC
>DASYAJ010000659.1:0-1735 GCA_036501405.1 Kapaibacterium sp. (SeqCode) | reverse complement strand
TCCATACAACACGACCCTGATGGACGCCGTTGTGCCAACAGTGGCGGCGATCCAGGAAACCATCCGACGTCTTCTCGCCTATTAATTCCCATTCGTGAAGACAAAGGGAACCAGTCTATCCCTCTGGAAACGATGGAGCTTGCTCGATCGATGCGCCGTGCTCGTTATCATTGCCGGAGCGGCGGTGGAGATCGTGTTTTTTCTTTTTGTTCCACCCGGCGGCGATGCGGGTATTCACGTGTTTCGTATGGGAGCCTGGCATGAACTCTGGCAGCATGGAGTTTTTTTTGTGCGGTGGTTACCGCAGGCTCTGGAAGGATATGGTTCTCCCGCCTTTTATTTTTATCCACCGAGTGTCTATCTGCTTTCGAGCGTCTTGTATAGTATTCTTCCTCACCTGACGAGCGAAACTATTTTTCGCTGCACTTCCACCCTTTTCGATATTGGATCGTTCGTTCTTTTTTCCTGGTATCTCCGATCGCGAGGATTTTCGAGATGGTCGGCGTGGCTTGCAGCCCTGCTCTATGCCTTCGCACCGTACCGCTTTCTCGATGCCGAAGTCCGTGGCGCTATTGCCGAACATGCCTCGTTCATGTTTCTTCCGGTCCTCTTATGGGGATTGGACCGCATTCTTTTCGACCGCGATGCACGCAATACGGCGGTTCTTGCGTTTGCCTGCGGATGGTCGGCCATTATCTGGACGAATATTCCTGCGACGGGAGTTGTGTTTTGCGGAATCATAATTTATAGCGCCGCGCAATATAAGCAGATGGAACGATCCCAATGGATGCGCCTCCTTGCAGGATTGATGCTGGGCATTGGGCTTGCGGCGCCGGTCTTGCTGCCCGCTTATTCGTTCGGTTCATATCTCCTGCCGGAGATGCTCGCGCAATCCGATCATTCGTTTGGGAACTCGAATACCCCACTCCTCGATATTTTTGCCGGTAAGAATCTTACTGTCAATGCCTACTGCCTCGTTACGCTTGTCGGCGCGCTTGCGCTTTGGAGCCGTTCCAATACTTACCGGCAGGACCGCAGTCTTCGTGCTCTTCTCGTTGCGGTCCTCCTCGTTCAACTTCCTTTTCTCAGCGGACTTTTATTCCAGTATTTTCCGCCGGCAGTCCTTATCCAGTTCCCGTGGCGCTTCGATCTACTTTTGGTTCCAATCGTGGCATTGCTTTGGGCACGACATCTCGAAGGCGAGCGAAATCGGTCTTCGCCAGTCGTCCTCGTTTGGATAGCTGCGTTATTTGTTCTGATCGGCACGCGCGAAGCAGGGATCGCGATTAATTCCCATTCCGCTCAAACCGGCATGGCAAGCTGGGAAGCCATGGTCCCTCGATGGTCGCCGAATCCCAACGATCCTACAACCGCCTTTTGGACGTCCGACTCTCCGGCGAATGTCCAGATCGCGGACGCCCTCACTCCTTCCGAAACCATGCAGCCGATAACACATACGTTCCTGAGCGATTCGGTGCGTGTTCGATTCGAACGAGCGCATGTCCTCGTTTTCCATCGCTTTTATTGGCCTACCTGGCATGCGCAGATCGATGGGAACGTTGTGGACTGCGATCGAGATACGAATGGAAGACTCATTATCCCCGTCGCTGCGGGAATTCATTCGGTCTCACTCTCGCTTGGAACATCGTGGAGTGAACGCGCCGGCAATTGGATTGCGCTCCTTTCTGCTCTCATCCTTCTGCTGAGTCTCGTCAGCAAGCATTCTTTTCCCTTT
>DASYAJ010000658.1:0-1530 GCA_036501405.1 Kapaibacterium sp. (SeqCode) | reverse complement strand
ATAATTTCGAGATCGCACCGAGCGTCGTCTGCACCGGTAAAGTGGAAGATGGCGTGTTCGAAGCCTCCGACATTCAGACGAAATGTCCCTCGCGCTATGAAGGCTCCGGCAAAATGAAAATGCCCGCCGCTTCGAATAGCGAAGCCTCTCCCTCCTAATTCCTTTCTTTGCAAACGAAAGTTTGCACCACATTAGAGTTTGAATTACACATGATCGGTAATATCGCACTCGCGCTGACCTTCACTGCCGCCTTAACGGCAATCGTGCTTTACACGCTCGCCGCACGAGGCAGAACGGAACTCACACTCGTCGCCCGCCGCTCGGCGCAGCTTGCCGTCCTCGGAATGCTGGTGGCGTGCGGCGTACTGCTCTACTATATTTTCAATTATCACTTCGAGATTAATTATGTCTACGAACATGCGTCTCGAAAACTAAGTAAGTTCCTGCTCTTCTCCGTTTTTTACGCGAGCCAGGAGGGAAGTTTTATGCTCTGGGGCTTATGGACTTCGCTCATTGCACTCTTCCTCATCCCCTATGCACGCCGCCAGCGGTACGAGAACCACGTCATGGCCGTGTTTCTCTGTGTGCTGCTCTTCATTTCGATCATGCTGCTCGCGAAGAGTCCGTTCGAAACGATTTATGCCGCGAATCCGGGTCAACTTCCCGCCGGTTTCGTTCCGCAAGACGGCAAAGGGCTAAACCCTTCGCTCGAAAATTTGTGGATCGTCATTCATCCGCCGATGCTTTTTCTCGGATTTTCTCTGCTTGCGGTTCCCTTCGCATTTGCGATGGCCGGACTCTTCAAGCGCGATTATCAAGGATGGGTCGTTACCTCGATGCCGTGGACGCTTGGCGCGGCGATGGTCCTCGGATTCGGCGTCATGCTCGGCGGTTTCTGGGCTTACGAAACACTCGGCTGGGGTGGTTTTTGGGCATGGGACCCGGTCGAAAATGCAAGCTTACTTCCCTGGCTTGTCACCGTTGCGGCCGCGCATTCCATGCTGACACAAAAGCGGACCGGCGGGCTGATACGTACCAATATCGGTCTGACGCTGCTGGCCTATGCCCTCGTGCTGTATGGATCGTTCCTGACACGCTCCGGAGTATTAGGCGATGCATCGGTCCATTCTTTTGCCGATCCTGGGAACCTGGCATTCACGCTGCTGGCCGTTGCGCTCGGCGCATTTATCGTTATTCCATACGCAATTTTTTTCTGGCGATGGAAGGAAATGTCCGGCTTTGCCCAGGACTATAAAATTCTTTCTCGCGAAACCGGCCTCGCAATTGCCTCCGCTCTGCTCGGAGCCAGCGCGCTCGTCGTGATTATCGGAACGAGCGCGCCGCTCTTCAAGAAAAAAGTCGAGATCGGCTACTACAATAATCTTCACATTCCGCTGATTATTGTGTTGCTCCTCATCAACGGACTTTCGCTGCTCCTCAAGTGGCGGCAATCGAGTTGGAACGAAGTAATGAAGAAATCAGTCTCGGCACTGATCTTTGCGGCGGTTTGCACAGTGGGAATCGTTCTCG
>DASYAJ010000657.1:0-1841 GCA_036501405.1 Kapaibacterium sp. (SeqCode) | reverse complement strand
CATTCCAATCGTCGTGCTCGAACCAAGCTGTGCTTCGGTCTTCAAGGACGAACTTCAAAACTTAATGCCAGAGCGAGAAGACGCCAAAAGGCTTCACGAGCATGTCTATTTGCTGGCCGATTTTCTCGAAAAATTTGCTCCAGATTTCGTAGGTTCTATTTCCACGAGTATAAAAGAGGAGTCAAAAGCACTCGTCCAACTTCATTGCCACCATCAAACGGTTCTCGGGAAGGACGGACAAGAATCGGTAATGAAAAAGAGTGGCATCGAGCATGAAGTGCTCGATGCTGGATGCTGCGGAATGGCGGGAGCTTTTGGGTTCGAAGTGGATAAATTCGATGTTTCAACAAAGATTGGTGAAAGGAAGTTATTTCCTAAAATTCGGAGTGAGGGAAAAAATGCCACCATCATCGCAGACGGCTTTAGCTGCCGCGAGCAAGTCGAGCAATCATTGGGACTTAAGACTTTTCACCTTGCGGAAATTTTAGCGCGAAATCTGGCTAATCGAAACGATTCATAAAAATAGTTGAAAAAATTTTTGTAACCGAAGCGACCTTGCGCGTTCTTGTACTTAGAGGAGACTTTTCAATTTAAGCCTTTCTCTAAGATTGTTCCTCCCAGAAACGGCATTGCTCTCGTTCAATTGGGACAATGCTTTTCGGAGAAGCTTGGCGCGTAAGTGAGCGAACACGTACGAGACTCGAGCTTCCTCCACATTGAATGCAGGATAAGGGGCTGCCCCGTCGGCGTGAGTCGGCGGGGCAACTTTTTTTATTCAAAATGGAGAATTAAAATAGAGAGATTGGAAATAAATCGGAAGGACGAAAGAACAGTGCGGGATCTTAGAAAAGACGCGGTCAAATAACTCTCACATCATTCTTCATTCATTGTTAATGAAGATGTGTGGACCCGAGGGGACTCGAACCCCTTACCTATAGAATGCAAATCTATCGCTCTACCAGATGAGCTACGGGCCCAAACTAAAGTGCTAAATGCTAAAGTGCTGGGTGCTAAGAGATCATGACGAAAATCTCGGCACTTAGTACTTTAGCACTCAGCACTTAAAACTGTGGGCCTAAGTGGAGTTGAACCACTGACCTCCCGCTTATCAGGCGGACGCTCTAACCAACTGAGCTATAGGCCCATTTTTCCATTCCGAATTATGAATTACTAATTTCGAATTACGAAATAGCATCATTTCCCGGGGAGCGCGAATAACGGGTTCTGTAGTTTTCGCGTTCCCCATGTGATGAATCTTCGTTTGCCATGATCGGAAGGGATTGCAAACTAAAGTTTGCACTACATTTACTAAACTCTTATTCTTCCCGCGCTGTTATCTTTTCGATGTCGAAACTAACGAGCGTTAGTTTAGTTTCGAATTCTTGCCGGATTTATACCATCGGATTTTTTACAAGGGAGATACTCGTCAATGGCCATCATGATTACGACCGAATGCATCAACTGCGGTGCATGCGAGCCGGAATGCCCCAATAATGCGATTTACGAAGGCGGAGCCAACTGGACGCTTGGCGGACAAAATTTTTCCGCCACCGATCCCGCGCCGAGCGGCGCGGTCGGCTTTTTCTCGTCCGATTATTTTTATATTGTTCCCGACAAGTGTACCGAATGCGTGACATTCCATGACGAACCCCAGTGCGCAGCAGTCTGCCCCGTCGATTGCTGCTTGCCCGACCCGAACTGGCGCGAACCGCAGGATCAGCTCGAAGCAAAAGTGAAGTGGCTCGATGAAGTCGATCCAGGACGCAAGCGATAACGCAATGATTATTGGAGCCTACACGCTCACCCCAATCGAAACAGGCCGCTTTGCACTCGATGGCGGC
>DASYAJ010000656.1:0-11327 GCA_036501405.1 Kapaibacterium sp. (SeqCode) | reverse complement strand
GAAATACACCTATCTTGAGACTTGCGGGCCCTGCCATGGCGCCGGCGGCAAAGGCGATGGCCCTGCAGCGGCGGCGCTTAACCCAAAGCCTCGCGATCATACCAACGGCGCTTACATGGACAAGCTAACGAACGGCCACATTTTCGCGGTTATCAAGCATGGCGGAAGCTCGTTCGGCTATCCCGGAATGCCAGCACAGCCACAGCTTGCGGACGATACGATTCGAAACGTCATCGCGTTTGTGCGATCGCTCAGCAAGACATATCATCAGCAATAGTTGAATCGGAACTCAAGGTTCGAGAACGTATAATTCATTCCCGGCCTCAGAAAATTCTCGACTCTTTTCGATCATTCCGATCTCGATCGCTTCCTGAGTTCCCAGGCTGTGTTCGGCAGCATATTTGCGGACATCTTCGGTAATCTTCATGGAACAGAAGTGCGGTCCGCACATCGAGCAAAAGTGCGCAGCCTTTGCGCCTTCCTGCGGGAGCGTTTCATCGTGATATTCGCGGGCGCGTTCGGGATCGAGCGAGAGATTGAACTGATCTTCCCACCGGAACTCGAATCGCGCTTTACTCAGAGCATTATCCCGCAGTTGCGCGCCGGGATGACCTTTGGCAAGATCGGCCGCATGAGCCGCAATCTTGTATGCGATAACGCCATCGCGGACATCGTTCTTATCGGGCAAGCCGAGATGCTCTTTCGGCGTTACGTAGCAGAGCATCGCGCAGCCGAACCAGCCGATCATCGCCGCGCCGATCGCGCTCGTGATGTGATCGTAGCCCGGAGCAATGTCGGTCGTAAGCGGGCCGAGCGTATAAAATGGGGCTTCGTAGCAGTCGCGAAGTTCCAGATCCATATTCTCCTGAATGAGCTGCATCGGAACATGTCCGGGACCTTCGATCATCACCTGACAATCGTGCTGCCAGGCGATTTTGGTAAGTTCCCCGAGTGTGTGAAGTTCGGCAAGCTGCGCCTCGTCATTCGCATCGGCAATGGAACCGGGCCGAAGGCCGTCGCCCAGCGAAAAGGAGACGTCATATGCTCGCATCACTTCGCAAATTTCTTCGAAATGGGTGTAGAGAAAGCTTTCCCGATGATGCGCAAGGCACCACTTGGCCATGATACTGCCGCCACGGGAAACGATTCCGGTCATGCGGTTTGCGGTCATGGGAACGAAGGGCAAACGAACGCCAGCATGAATGGTGAAATAATCGACGCCCTGCTCGGCTTGTTCGATCAGCGTGTCGCGGAACAATTCCCACGTTAACTCCTCGGCACGTCCATCGACCTTTTCGAGAGCCTGATAGATAGGAACCGTTCCAATCGGGACCGGTGCATTGCGGACGATCCATTCGCGCGTCTCGTGGATGTGCTTGCCGGTCGAGAGGTCCATCACGGTATCGGCTCCCCATCGAAGTGCCCAGAGCATCTTCTCGACCTCTTCCTCGATCGAACTGGCAATCGCAGAGTTCCCAATGTTCGCATTGATCTTGACGAGAAAGTTTCTTCCGATTGCCATCGGTTCGCATTCGGGATGGTTGATGTTCAAGGGAATGATTGCACGACCGCGCGCTACTTCATCACGGACGAACTCCGGCGTGATGATCTTCGGAATCGAAGCACCGAAGGGATTTCCGGGGTGCTGGAAGCGAATGTCGGTGCGCCTCACCACCTGCCCTTCTTGCTGCTGAACGAGGGGTTTGTTGTTTTCTCGAATCGCGACAAATTCCATTTCTGGCGTAACGATACCGCGTTTAGCATAGGCCATTTGCGAAACCGACCCGCCCGAAGAAGATCGAAGCGGCCTTCGCTTCAAGCCAGGGAAGTATTCGAGCTTTCCTTTCTCTTTTGAATAGGCGCGCACGAGTTGGTCCTCGTTCGAGTAGCCGTTATCTTCAGGAGCGACGTGTCGGCCTTCGTATTCCTCGATGTCTCCTCTTCGCTGAATCCATTCGCGGCGCAATGCCGGAAGTCCTTGGCGAATATCGTGCGATAAAATCGTTCCGTCCGGTGCAACACCAGGTTCGCTGGCGGGGCCAGTGGTATCGTACACGCGGACCGGAGAATTCTCCTCGAATCCGGTTCCCGTTTTGGTTTGTGAGAGCGAAATCTCACGAAACGGAACTCGGAGATCGGCGTAACGCTCTCCTTCGATAAAAATTTTGCGACTGTTCGGAAACGGACGCGATGCGATTTCTTCCATAAATCAAAAATGTAATTCTAAAAATAAACTTTATCGATCGAAACCTAATTGATCGAAAACGGAGGGTATTCGAAAAGCTGCTGGCCAGAACCCAAAGCGTTCGTATGACCGAGCATTCCCGCAATAAATTGTTTTGCCGCGATGACGGATTCTCCCAGCGGCTTACCCTGTGCAAGGCCGCTGGCGATCGCCGAAGAAAGTACACAGCCTGTGCCATGCACTTCTTTGGCGAGGCGCGGTGACGAAATCCATTCCAGTGAAGCATGGCCGGGCTCTGCAAAGCGCGAACCATCCAGGAACAGATCGCGCGATTCCTCGCCCTGGGAATGACCGCCTTTGAGAAGCACCGATTTCGTGCCCCTGTCCTGCAAATGCATCGCTGCAATCACAACCGCATCATCATCCTTTATGTCGATGCCTGCGAGTGCTTCGGCTTCGGGAATGTTTGGAGTGACGATTGTTACGAGCGGCAGAAGTTCATCCTTCAAAATTTCGAATGCATCGCGTTCCAGGAACGCAATGCCATTCGAAGAGGCCAGAATGGGATCGAGCACTGCGGGGATTCTATACTGAATCAAAAATTGAGCGACGGCTTGCACGACGTCAACCGAAGTCAGCATTCCAATTTTCAGTGCATCGATTTCCAGATCGGACGCGAGCGCATAGAGCTGGTCTTTCACCAACTGGGCGCTTACAGCATTTTTTGCAAACACACCAGAGGTATTTTGAACGGTGACGGCTGTGACAACGCTAAGTCCATGCACCCCGAAATGCTGGAACGTTTTAAGATCGGCTTGAATGCCGGCGCCGCCTGTCGGGTCGGATCCTCCAATGGTAAGCGCGATACGAGGCCGCTCATCGGAGTGGCCTTGCGAATGCGAATCGAAAGGAAGATTGGTGAGTGGCATTTCCGCATTGCCCACGCTGGCATGATCCAGATCGGGTCCTCAGGGTATGATCTCAGTTCGCCTTAGAATAGTTGATTGAGTTGGCGAACACCCCCATCGGAAGAAATTCAGAACGCGGCAAATGCTCCGAAGAATTCCGATTTCAACGCAAAACGGAAATCAATCGGCTCTGGACGAAGTTCAACCATATCGGCATTCAATGTAAAGCGAAAAGTTAGAGCAAAAAGCAGCAATGATCGGAATGAAAGCGGAGAAGTATCTTCTCCAATTAGAGAACGGCGGAGCAGTATCCGTGAAAGTCCGCTATGGGTTTGGTGCGGCCGGCGAGGAAGTCCAGCGATTGCTCGACAGCCTGAAGCCGGAACGAATTCGTGTGAAAATCGAGGGGGAAGACCGGGAGGTGGTCTTCCTTCAAGGAAAACCGCTGCGTCTTGCCGAGATCAAGCAGCGCATTAAATCTCTTTCGTTTAGTAATTAGCATAAATAGCGATGAAAGCGATTCTGTTTTTCATTCTCGTTGCATTATCGGCAGCGATATTCGAAAGCTGTTCGGATTCCACCCCGCCACCGAATAATTATCCTTTGAGCCTTTTCTATGACTCTACCGTTAATACTTACGGCCTATTCGTGATCTTCAATCTTAAAGTGACAAAGAATGGAGTCCCGGTCTCCGGCGCATCGCTGATGGAGACAGAAGAGAATGTCAATTTGTCCACATACAATATCGCGACATCGGATTCAACGGGAGCTTTTCCCGAGTTCGCTGTCAGTACCGATACGTTAACCGAACTCGAGTTTCAGGCTGTCAAAGACTCGCTCAAAAGCAATTCGATCCTCTACTATCCATAGCGAACTCCATCATGGAATGCAAACTAAGTTTGCATTCCATTGTCCCGGAGCGATTATCGGCGTCGTTTCCAATGTTCAATTGCAGCCAGCACCATTTCTGGATTCGTGCTGCCTTGGGATTTTTTTTCGTTGACACTTTTTCGCGGATCGAGATAGTCGAAAATATCGGATTCAAAGTGTATCGATATGATGCGATATTCCATGAGTGAAAGTTCCTCCAGCGTTTTTCCCTGTTGTTCTGCATACGCCACAATGCTTCCAGCATGATGGTGTGCTTCGCGGAACGGAACCTGTTTTGTTCGGACCAGATAATCGGCAAGTTCCGTGGCAAGGAGATCCCCACTGGCGCCCACACGCATTCGTTCGGGATGGAACGTCGTTTCACTTACGATATGCGACATCATTTCCACGCAATCGCGCGTGGTATCTATCGAATCGAACATTGGCTGCTTATCTTCCTGCATATCGCGGTTGTAGGCAAGTGGCAAGCCTTTCATCAACGTCAGAAGCTGGAATAATGCGCCATAGACACGTCCGACTTTTCCGCGAATCAGCTCGGCCATATCGGGATTTTTTTTCTGCGGCATGATGCTGGAACCCGTCGTTGCGGCGTCCGACATTGTGACAAAACCGAATTCGCGCGTGGACCAAATAATCAGTTCTTCGGCCATGCGTGATAGGTGCATCATGATAATCGAGCAGACGCTTGCAAGCTCGATCAGATAATCCCGGTCGCTCACGGCGTCGATGCTATTCTGCAGCACGCTCGAAAATTCCATTTCCCGCGCGGTCATTTCGCGATCGACGGGATAAGATGTTCCCGCAAACGCTGCGGCACCAAGCGGCGAACGATCGATGCGCTTGAGCGAATCCGCAAGCCGCTCGCGATCGCGTGAGAGCATTTCGATATACGCGAGCAGATGGTGCGAAAGCAAGACCGGCTGCGCCCGCTGTAAATGCGTATAGCCAGGCATGACACTTTCGAAATGGACTTCGGCCTGGGTAAGTAGCGCATCGATCAATCGATCGATCTTTTCTGAAAGCATTGGCAACGAGCGCTTCAGATATAGCCGTTCATCCGTTGCGACCTGATCGTTGCGGCTGCGGCCTGTGTGGAGCTTGCCGCCGACAGCGCCGATTTTCTCCATGAGCCGCGCTTCGATTGCCATGTGGACATCCTCCATCGACGAATCGAATTGAAACGCACCGTTTTCGATCTCGCTTCGGATCGCTTCCAGTCCCGCGATGATTGCGAGCGATTCGTTCTTTGGAATGATTCCCGTTTCCCCCAGCATCCGTGCGTGGGCGATGGAACCTTGTATGTCCTCGCGCCAGAGCGTTCCATCGAGTGCAATGCTCGAAGAAAAACGATGGGCGATTTCAGAAATTTCTTCCTGAAATCGCCCTCCCCACAGTGCGCTGCTATTCGACATTATGCGGTTTGCCGTTCGTGCTCTTTTGTGGCTTGCCCTCGGCCCTGCGTGCGGGCAAGCGTCCGTAGCGGCAGCGAATAGATTTTAGAAAATCCTTCTCCGGCCGCGTGATCGAACGTATCTTCCGATGTGTAGGATGCCAATGCTTTGTCGTAAAGCGAATTCGGAGACGTGCGCGAAAGCACCCGCATCGTCCCTTTATAGAGTTCCACGACGACCGTCCCGTTCACCCGCTTTTGCGTTGCATCGACGAATGCATCGAGCGCCGACCGTAAGGGCGAGAACCAAAGTCCGTTATAGACGATGTCTGCATAATCCTGCGCAAGCTTGGCTTTTGCGTGAGCCGTCCATTTATCGAGCGTGATGCGTTCGAGTTCCGTATGCGCAAAATGGAGTAGTGTTGCTGCGGGGGCTTCGTAAATCTCGCGAGATTTAATTCCGACCAGCCGATTCTCGATCATGTCCAGCCGGCCAATGCCATGTCCGCCTGCAAGGTGATTCAGCATCCGAATGAGATCGACCGCGCCGATGTTTTCGGCGTTCAACGCGATGGGAACTCCATTCTGAAATGTAATGGCAATCTCTTCGGCCTTATCGGGCGCGGCTTGCGGAGAAACTGTTCGTTGATATGCATCTTCCGGCGGGGCGACGGTTGGATCTTCCAGGACGCCGCATTCGATGCTCGTTCCCCAAAGATTTTCGTCGATCGAATAGGGGTTTTCTTTCGTGGCAGAAACGGGAATGCCGCGCTCGGCGCAATAGGCGATTTCCTCTTCACGCGATTTGAAGGGCCAATGCCGAACCGGCGCGATGACGCGAAGGTCCGGCGCAAGCGCCCAGACACCGGCATCGAAACGAATTTGATCGTTCCCTTTTCCGGTGCAGCCATGCGCCACGACGGTGCATTCTTCCTTGCGTGCAATCTCCACAAGCGTTTTTGCCAGCAGCGGACGACCCAATGCCGTTGCCAACGGATAAACGCCTTCATAGAGCGCACCCGCTTTCAAAGCGCGAAAAAGAAAGTTCTCGGCGAACTCTTTTTTCAAATCGACATGGTGCGCGGCTTTCGCTCCCAGTTGAAATGCCTTTTCGTTGATGCCGCGCAGTTCTTTTTCCTGTCCAAGATCGCCCGAGACGGTCACGATTTCCGCGCCGAATTCTTCCTGAAGCCAGACGGCGATGACCGACGTATCGAGTCCGCCGGAAAAAGCCAAAGCAATGCGAGCGCCTTGTAGGTTTGCAAGACCCGTGTGTTCGTAATTCATTTTTGTTACCTCGTAAGCAGTTTATCCCGTAATGAGTCCGCGCAGTTCGTTGACAAGCCGGTTCAGGTCCTTAATCGCTTTTGGGGCGATAAAGATGGTGTTATCGCCAGCGATCGTTCCCAGAATAAAAGGCGATTCCATCGAGTCGATGATTTCGGCGACGCCCTGCGCGCGGCCCGAAAGCGTCTTGATGACGATCATCGCTTCGTTTCGATTGATACTTCGTACTTCGTAGCTTAGCATAGAACGGACTTGAATACTTTCTTCCTTTTCTTCGTAAAATGTATAGCGAGGGCCTTTTCCGGTTGCGGCACGTCCGACCCCCATTTCAGAGAGATCGCGGGAAAGCGTGGCTTGATTTATTTCCAAGCCCTGTGCTTTCAGGAGATTGTGAATCTCCTCCTGCGAGGTGATGTGCTCGTTGGTAATGATTTCGCGAATGTGGAATTGTCGTTGTTGTTTTGTCATAATGATAGAACAGGATGAAGCCTGTCGGATTCCAATGGTAAATGTTCTTCTAATTTCGTGTGGTCGGGTGCCGCTTGCGGCATGAAGGAAGCCGTAGGGCCGGCAAGCAGCGTGGTGAGAATCGCCTTTTGAATATGAAGCCGGTTTTCCGCTTGATCGAAAACAACCGAATGGGCCGATTCCATTGCATCGTTCGTAATTTCTTCACCACGGTGCGCCGGTAAGCAGTGCATCACAAGCGCATTGGGGTGTGCGAGCCGAAGAAGTTCTCCATTCACTTGATAAGCTTTGAATGCTTTCAGCCGTTCTTTCTGCTCGGCTTCCTGACCCATGCTCGTCCATACATCCGTATAAATTACATCGGCGCTGTCGGCGGCAATGCGGGGATCGTCCAAAATTTCGATTGTGCTAATTCCGGTTCCCATTGCATAATCCAGAATGGCGGAATCGGGATGGTAGCCGCGGGGCGCGGCAATCGCAAGGTGCATCGGATAGATCGCCGCCATTTCGAGCCACGAATGCGCGACGTTATTGCCATCGCCCACGAACGCGACCTTCATGCCTGGAACGAGCTTGCCGTGCTGACGGACAGTATAAAGATCGGCTAAAATCTGACACGGATGGGAACGGTCCGTCAATGCATTGATCACTGGAACACTCGAATGTTCCGCAAGCTTCAGGAGGATGTTGTGATCGAACAATCGAGCGACAATGCAATCCGAGTAGGACGAAAGCACCCGTGCAATGTCCGCAACGGGTTCCCGTTCGCCAAGTCCCACGCCTTCGTTCGAAAGATAGAGTGAGGTTCCCCCGAGCTGCGCTACGCCCACTTCGAATGAGACCCGCGTGCGGAGCGATTGTTTCTGAAACAGCAGCGTAACATGCTTGCCGGTGAGCGGTTTGGCGTCGGAGTGTTTCAGCACATCGGTCAAGTGCATTAGGTCTTCCACGTCTTGCTTTGTCATGACCGTGAGGTCGAGCAGATCGTACTTGTGAATAGTTTTGGATGCGCTGGAAAGCGCGGGCGCGACCACATTAGGGTTCCCAAATACTTTTTCTTCGCGAATGATTTGGGTTCCCACGCCTTCGTGCGTGAAAATTTCGAGCAGCAACGAATGCTTTGCCGCCCCGTTAATCAAGTGAACTTTATTGACGCCATTGGCCAACGCATCAAACGCAGCATTGACTTTTGGAATCATTCCGCCCGTAATCACCTCCAGCTTCATCAACTGCTGGGCGCGCGCGTTGGTGAGCGTGGGAACGAGTTCGCCCTCTACGAGAACGCCTTCGGTGTCGGTCAGGAAAAAAAGCTTTTCCGCGCCGAGTGCCTGCGCGATCGCGCTTGCTGCAATGTCGGCATTGATATTATAAATCTCGCCATTCTCCGCGACACCAATGGGCGCGATCACGGGCAGGACGCCGGAACCTATGAGCGAATTCACCCATTCGGCATTCACTTTTTCCACCTGGCCTACAAGGCCGAGATCGTACCCTTTGGGAGCGTATTTTTTTGCGGTGATAAGGTTATTATCGATGCCCGAAACTCCGACGGCATTCCCGCCAGCGCGATTGATGAGCGCTACAATCTCCTTATTCACGCTGCCGGCGAGCGTCATCACAACAGTCTTCAGGGTTGCTTCGTCCGTATATCGCTGGCCTCCAACGAAACGGCTTTCCAAGCCAAGCTTCTGTGAAAGTTCCGTAATTTCATTTCCGCCGCCATGGACGATCACGACATTAATGCCGATCTTCTTCAGCAGCGTCACGTCCTTCGCAAAGGACTCTTTCAGCACTTCGTCCGTCATCGCGGCTCCGCCGTACTTGATGACAAAGGTCGTACCTTCGTAGCGCTGAATGTATGGCAGCGCGCTCGTTAAAATTTCTTCTTTAGTCTGCATCGTCGTTTCTTTCATCGCGTTGTAGGCGTGACCTTTAGGCCACGGCGTAATTTTTTATGTCCGATAGCTGGCGTTAATATGCACGTAATCTTTCGAGAGATCGCAGGTCCAAAACTCCGCGCTCTCAATTCCCTGATTCAAATTAATTGTGATCGTAATGTTTTCGCCGGAAAAAATTTCTTTCGCGCGGACTTCCTCGATCACAATCTCATAATTTTGTTTGAGTATGGGAAGCTCATTGAAAAAGAGTTCTGTCTTTGCGGGATCGAATTCAATTCCCGAATATCCGAGCGCGGCAAATATGCGGCCCCAGTTGGCATCGGCGCCGTGAATAGCGGTCTTGACGAGATTGCTATTTGCCACGCTGCGCGCTGCCTGCACGGCTTCGGCTTCGGTGTGCGCACCGCTCACGACGATCTCGACAAGTTTCGTTGCGCCTTCGCCATCGCGCGCGATCATTTTCGCAAGCTTGACGAGCACATATTCGAGGGCCTGTTCGAAGGCTTCGAATTCTTTCGTTCCAGCTTTCAACTCCGGCTCGCTAGATTTTCCATTGGCCATGATCGTCGCCATATCGTTCGTGCTCATATCGCCATCGACCGAAATACGATTGAAGGACTTATCGATGAGGCGCACAAAAGTTTTTTGCAAGAGCGGTTGCGCAATTGTCGCATCGGTGGTAAGAAATGCGAGCATCGTTGCCATATTTGGCGCAATCATTCCGGAACCTTTGGCAATGCCACCGATTCGGATCGTCCCCTTTCCGACCGCGATTTCTACTGCCAGTTCTTTGGATGAGGTATCGGTCGTCATGATGGCTTCGGCAGCGTCGGAGCTTCCATTCGGAGAAAGCTTCGATGGAAGTTCCCGAATTCCGTTCACGATATTTTCCATCGGTAGATATTGTCCGATGACTCCGGTCGAAGAAACGAGCACTTCGTTCTCTTCAATACTCAGCGCAGAAGCCGTTTCGCGGACCATCCGCCATGCGTCCAGCATTCCCTGTTCGCCGGTACACGCATTTGCGTTCCCACTATTGATAATGACGGCGCGAGTCGTTCCGTTACCGCTCGCAAACAATTCTTTATCGACAACGAGTGGTGCGGCTACCACTTTATTCAGCGTAAAGACAGCAGCGGTTGTCGCGGGAACTTCACTGACGATGAGCGCAATGTCCTTCTTTACTTTACGAATGCCGCAATAAATTCCCGCCGCGTTGAATCCTTTTGGCGCCGTAATCCCGCCCTCGATGAGCGTAAAACATTCGTTGATTGCCGGATTCACAATCTCTTCTTCTTTCATTTCCAACATTCCTTCTTCGATCATCGTAATCCTTCCGTTTCTGGGAACCCGCAAACGAGGTTCATATTCTGGATCGCTTGCCCGGCCGCACCTTTGATAATGTTGTCGATCGTCGAAATAATGAGGAGCTGATTCCGCTCCGGGAGGACCTGAGCGTAGATGTCGATAAAATTCGTATTCGCTACTTTTCGAACTTCGGGTGCGTCATTCGTTATTCGCACGAATGGTTTGTTCGAATAATACTTCCCAAATATTTCTTGGACGTCCTCGTTCGAATATCCGCTTGAAAGCTCCGCCGTCATTGTCGAATAAATTCCGCGGGTGATCGGAATGAGATGCGGTGTGAACGTGATCTTCACATCGGAATTTGAAATCCCTGAAAGTACCGTCTCGATTTCCGGAATATGCTGGTGATCCCCAATTTTATACGCGCGAACGTTCTCGTTCACTTCGACAAACGAATATTCCACCGCCGATTTTCTTCCAGCGCCCGAAACACCAGACATCGAATTAATAATAATCGAATCTTGCTCGATCATGCCTTCCACCAGCACCGGCGCAAGCGGTAGAATCGCGCTTGTGGCGTAGCAGCCTGGATTCGAAACGAAGCGCGCGGCGCGAATCGCTTCCGCGTTCCATTCTGGAAGTCCGTAGATTGCATCGTTCAATATCGTTCCAGATGTTTGCGGCTTCTTGTAGTATTTCTCGAAGAGCGCGGTGTCCTTCAAACGATGATCGCCGCTGAGATCGATGACAATCTTTCCTTCGGCTAAAAGCGCCGGCGCAACTTCCATCGCCTCTCCATGCGGCAGGGCAAGAAAGCAAATTTCGGCATCGCTTTCATTGAGGGAGGAATACTCTTCGAACGATGTCTCCTTCTCGTGCCACGCATGCACATCGCTCACGAGCGACCCGGCGAGGCTTTTCGCAAATACTTTTTCGAGCGTCACATAAGGATGCCGCGAAACGAGGCGCATCAGCTCACCGCCGGTGTAACC
>DASYAJ010000655.1:0-2268 GCA_036501405.1 Kapaibacterium sp. (SeqCode) | reverse complement strand
GGCAAGCTCGATCCGCATACGGTCTATATGTCTCCGACGAATGTGCAGGAGCAGGACGAGCAATTCGAAGCCAAGTTCGAAGGCATCGGCGTGACGTTCACGATTATTCACGATACGATCACGGTCGATTCCCCGATTCCGGGCGGTCCGTCGGATAAGCTTGGTATTCGTGCCGGCGATAAGATTGTCTCGATCGACGGAAAAACCGCCATCAAGATGAAGGAAGAGGATGTGAAGAAATCGCTGCGTGGGCCGCATGGAACGAAGGTCGATGTGGATATCGCACGCTACGGTGAAGCGCAACCGATTCCATTTACGATTACGCGGGATGTGATTCCGATTGTGAGCGTGATGGCGCACTTCATGGTCGATCTGACGACGGGCTATATCGATGTCGGACGTTTTGCCGGCACAACATACGATGAACTGATGCAGGCGATGAACGATCTGAAATCGCAGGGAATGCAGCGGTTGATTCTCGATCTTCGTGGGAACCCCGGTGGCTATCTCGAACAGGCCGTGCATATTGCCGATGAGTTCATTGGCGGCAACAAGACAATTGTCTATACCAAAGGCCGCGATCACGATTTCGACGATGTACTGGTATCGCATCCGGGCGATGAATTCGAAAAGACGCCGCTCGTGGTGCTTGTCGATAATGGCTCTGCAAGCGCAAGCGAAATCGTCTCCGGAGCATTCCAGGACTTGGACCGCGCGCTGATTGTTGGCCAGACGACCTTCGGCAAGGGGCTAGTGCAGCGACAGTATCCGCTTCCCGATGGCAGCGCGGTCCGGTTAACGATCTCGCGTTATTACACGCCGAGCGGACGTTCGATTCAGAAGCCGTATGAGGGTGGAAAGTATGTCGAAAATCTGACTGCGATGGCGCAGAGCAATCAGGATGAAGACAATTTTAGCCATACTTACGACACCACGAAGGACAGTGCGCGGCCGAAATACAAGACTGCTTCGGGACGCACCATCTACGGCGGCGGCGGAATTACACCGGACTTTATCGTCGCGAACGATACGATTCAGCAGACGACGAAGAAAATCTGGGCGGCGGGCGTGCTCGGCGATTTTGCCGAGGACTATGTGACCGACCATATTGGCGACATCAAAAAGCAGGGCGATGCCGACTACTTCATCAAGCACTTTCATGTGACCGATGCGATGTTCAATGACATTCTCAGTCGCGCGAAAGCGAAAAAGGTGGATGTCAATATGGCGCAGTTCAATATCGATAAGCCATGGATCGCCGTGGCGCTTCGGGCCGAAATGGGCGGAAGGATCTACGGGAACGATCTCCGCTACCGTATCCTGCTCGAAGACGACCGGCAATACCAGAAAGCTTACAGCGTGCTCGACGAAGCAGGACGCTTAGCGGCAGCGTTCAAATAAAGCGTGTGAATCATTCCACAAAAAAAAAGGAGCACGATGGTGCTCCTTTTTTTGTGGAACTTTAGAGTAGGTTTGAAAAACGGTTTTATTTGACCGGCCCATGATAATGGTTGTCGGTCACTTTTGGGATCGTTCCTGTTCCGGTGTCCGCCGGTTGCAACGCTTTTGCTTGTGGCTCTTTTGCGGATGCTTTCGGAACCGGGAAGGTCTGAGGCTGCGCCGCTCTCGCTTTGGAAATGGGTGATTCTATGGTCGCGCGATGGGCGATCGGCGCGGGAACCGGTTGTGCCGAAGTCATTTGCGGAGCGGCTTGCGGCAAAGTGGTTTGGGGCAAAACGGTTTGGGGCGAAGGTGCGGGAACTTGCTGGCCGGAATGAGGGAAGTAGTAAACCGCGCCTGCCACAATCGCTGCGGCACCGGCATACATTGCGAGCTTCGATCCCAAGGATCGGAATACACCGCGCGTTGCGGTCCGGAGTGCGAGCCGCGTGGTCAACCGGTCGCTTGGAACCGTTCCGAACTGTGTGCGCAGCGATTCGGCATCGCGCCGAAGCGTACCATCGATGTAGTGTTCCAGCGGATCGTTCTCGGTCCGAAGTTCCTGATTGTCATTCATGATATTGCTCCATTTTTATTTGCCGTTTTCATGGCCGGCAGTGCAATTCCCATTCGATTTGCATCCTGCATTACGATATTTCTAAGCTTCACGCGCGCACGGGAGGCTTGCTGCCACACCGCTTCTTGTGATTTCCCAAGCATCTCGGCGATCTCCCCGAATGGATAGCCGCTGTAGATATGCAGTACGAGAACCTCTTTATCCGCCGTCGGAAGTTTTTCTAACGCTTCGAGGATGATGGTTTCCAATTC
>DASYAJ010000654.1:0-5814 GCA_036501405.1 Kapaibacterium sp. (SeqCode) | reverse complement strand
TGGAGCCGGTACGAAACAGCCGCATTGCTGCTGGCCGGACTCTGCACACCGCTTGTCGTTTCCGTACACTCGGTCGTCAGCATGGATTTCGCAGTTGGAATCGTTCCTGGATGGCACACGACCATTTTCCCTCCCTATTTTGTAGCCGGCGCGATCTATTCCGGTTTTGCGATGGTGCTGACCCTCGTTATTCCTTCGCGAAAGCTTTTCAAACTCGAAAATTTTATCACACTGCGCCATATCGACAGCATGGGAAAAGTCATGCTGGCAACGGGGCTTATTGTAACATACGCCTACACATTCGAGCCATTTTTTGGACTGATTTATTCCGGCAATAGATACGAGCATTTTCTAATTCTCAATCGGGCGATCGGACCGTATGCGCCGTTTTATTGGACGCTCATTCTCTGCAACGTCATCACGCCGCAATTTTTATGGTGGCGAAAAATTCGCAAGAATCTCGTATTGCTTTTTGTCATTACGATCGTCATCAATATCGGCATGTGGCTCGAACGCTTTGTGATTATCGCCGTCAGCCTGCACCGCGATTTTCTTTCCAGCTCGTGGGGCTATTTCAAGCCGACGATCTACGATATTCTTACCTTCGCAGGCACGCTCGGATTCTTCGTAATGATGATGCTCTTGTTCCTGCGAAGTATGCCGACGATTCCTATGTTCGAATTGAAGACGAGCTTACCGCAAGCCCACACGGACCGCGTAGAGCAAGCGGACTTTGAAGAGGAGGTCGCATCGTGAAGCAAGTATCGTTGACCAAGAAGAAATATCCGATTTATGGCGTGATGGCGGAGTACGACACGCCGAGCGCGCTCATTGCGGCCTCGAAAAAAGCCTTCGACGCCGGATACCGCGTGATGGATGCCTACACGCCGTTCCCGATCGAAGAAGTTTCCGAAATGCTCGGATTCCACCGGCACCATAATAAAGTACCACTCGTGACGCTCATCGGAGGGTTGCTCGGTGGTATCGGTGGCTACACGCTGGCCTGCTGCGCCTCCTCGGTATGGTTCCCACTCAATATCGCGGGCCGGCCGTATATCACATGGCCGATGTATATTCCCGTCACCTTCGAAAGCACGATCCTCATTGCAGGCCTGAGCTGCGCAATCGGAATGCTGACGATGAACGGACTGCCGCACCCCTATCATCCGGTTTTTAACGTTCCAGGGTTCAGCCTTGCGACGAATAATAAGTTTTTTCTTTGTATCGAAGCGCGCGATCCGCTTTACGAATCCGAAGATGCCGTGATGGATTTTCTTAAACAGACGAATGCTCGGGAGGTGACGCGTGTCGAAGGGTAAATCAATTACGAATGGCGAATTACGAATAACGAACAGCCGTGCGAAGCTTGTGCTCGTTCTTAATTCGATGTTCTTAATTCTTACATTGGCATCCTGCCGGCAAGACATGCAGGACCAGCCGAAATACTTGCCCTATCGGGGCAGCGAAATTTTCCCCGACAGCCTTTCCTCGCGGAACCTGGTCGAGGGAACGGTTCCTCGCGGGTATCTCTGGCTCGATCAGGCGCTCTATACGGGCAAAAGCGGGACGGCGGGTCATCCGGCAGATTCGGCAAAAGCCGGAGCGACGATGGGAACGGCCAAGACATCCGTTCCCACACGGCCGGCCGCTGCCGCTGGGAGCGACGTCAACGAATTTCCGTTTCCCATCACGAAAGAAATTCTCGATCGCGGTCAGGAGCGATTCAATATCTATTGTTCGCCCTGCCATGGTGTGCTCGGCGATGGGCGCGGGATGATCGTGAACCGCGGGTTCCGTCCGCCGCCATCGTATCATCAGGACCGTTTGCGCACCGCGCCGCTCGGGCATTTCTTCGATGTGATTACCAACGGCTTTGGCGCAATGCCCGATTACTCGATGCAAATTCCTCCGCACGAGCGCTGGGCCATCATTGCCTATATTCGGGCACTGCAACTCAGCCAGAACGCGAATATCGCGGACGTACCGTCGGACCAAGTTCAAAATATCAAGTGACGAATCAGATTGGCTACGAATAATTATACCGCCCCTGCATCGGTCGATCGTTTCGGCCGCAACGGCATGATCGCTGCTGTGATCGGCATCGTCGCGCTGCTCCTTTCGATCGTTTTCGTTTCGCCGACGCAATTCTTCCATTCGTACGTGCTCGGGTACGCGATTTTTCTTGGCCTAACGCTCGGCAGCCTGGGACTTCTCATGCTACAGTACCTTTCGGGTGGCGCGTGGGGCGTCGTAACGCGAAGAATTTTCGAAGCAGGTTCCCGGCTCGTTCCCATCGCGGCGATTCTCTTTATTCCGATTCTCTTTGGAATGAAGGAAATTTATTCGTGGCTCGATCCGAATATGCTGAAAACGAATGCATTGGTTGCCGGCAAATCGGGTTATCTCAATGGCCCGTTCTGGATCATTCGTTCGGTGATTTACTTTGTGTACTTCATCATCATCTCGCTTGTCCTGAACAAGTACGGTAAGAATCTCGATGAGTCGCCCGGTTTTAAATGGACTCGCAAGCTCGATAATTTTTCAGGCGGAGGCTTATTCTTCTTCTTTATGATCGGCTCGCTGGCAATCACCGATTGGTTCATGTCGCTGACGCCAGAATGGTACTCGACCGTCTATTGCTTTATCATTCTCGTCGGCTGGGGCATTACGGCGATGACGTTCGCCATTCTGATTATTACCGCGCTTGTACCCGAGGAGCCGATGGCCTCGATCATCAAGCCGATTCATCTGCACGATCTTGGAAAGCTTCTTTTCGCGTTCAATTTTCTCTGGGGCTATCTCTGTTTTTCGCAGTGGATTATTACCTACGCAGGGAATCTCCCGGATGAAATTATGTGGTATCACGAGCGCATTCGCGGCGGATGGGTGATCGTGGCGTATCTCGTCATCTTCGTCCATTTTATTGTTCCGTTCGCGATTCTTCTTTCACGCGATCTTAAACGGAACCCGAAGCGGCTGATGTTCATGGCCGCATGGATGCTCGTCATGCGCGTTGTAGATATGTACTGGCTCATCGAGCCGAACTGGCACCGCGAAGTATTTTACTTTAGCTGGGCAGATATTGCCGCGCCGCTTGGCTTTATAGGACTCTTCCTCTGGCTTTGGGCGATGCAGTATAAAAAACGAGCGGTACTGCCCGAGGGAGAAACCGAACTGGAACTCGCACTTCACCCAAAGGGAGCACATTAAAGGACTGATAGGATGAAAGGCCAGCGTAGTCATTTGAACGATCCAAAACACGAGCGCAGTCACGAGCTCGATACATCGGACATCCATACTCCGGGCGTGCAGCACGAGGAGGGTGACATCAATGTCACCCCGGTGTATAAATTCCTTCTTGTGCTCGGAGGGTTCATGGTGTTATCGTACCTCATCGTCTATGGGATTCTGCGGATGAACGATGCACGCATCGCAAAGGAAGCGGCCGTCGTGACGCACGTTTCAAAATCGAAATTGGAAGAGCTTCCGCCTGAGCCGCGACTTCAACTTTCGCCGGGATCGCCGCTGCATCCGCTCGATGAAGGGCTGTACTATCGCGATTCCGTGATGAAGCAATTGCAGTCCTACGGATATGTGAATAAGCCGGCGGGTACGGTCCACATTCCGATCGAACTTGCAAAGGAATTGCTCTTGAAAAAAGGATTGGCTGTTCGAGCGGGATCGACGGATACAAATGCGGGCGTCATTATGATTCCCGATTGGTCCAGCTCCGGCCGCGTCGCCATTCGGCGCGAAGCGCGTATTCCGGGCGGGACCTATACGGTGACAGGCGGCAATATGAATGTCGAAAACGGATTTTAAGACCAAAGTGATCGGTAAACCGATCGTACGACGAAATGCACATTAAAGAGCCAACGCGTTTTTGGGGAAAACGATCGAGAATAAGATTCTCGATCCGTTACTCTTTACCCCTTACTCTTTACCCGATTCTCCTCATCGCATTCATGATTCCTGCGTCGATTGCTTTTGCTAGCGATGCGCCGTTTTTCAAAGGCGACATTCAGGCTCCGGCAGTCCATCAAGGCTTGTCGAAGTACGAACAGAACGTCGGTATCGATCAGCACTTAGGGCAAGCGGTGACGCTCTCGCTTCCGGTGCGGGACGAGAATGGGAACGTGACAACGCTTGGGACCTATTTCGGCAAGCGGCCCGTCATTCTTGTAATGGCTTATTACGAATGCCCAAACCTTTGTACGATGGTGATGAATGGAATCTTTGCTTCGACGAAAGCGACGGCCTTCATCCCGGGAAAGGACTTCGATGTCGTTTCAGTTAGTATCAATCCCCATGAGACCGCGAAGCTCGCGCTCGACAAAAAGAATTCATATCTCTCTGGTTATCACGAGCAAAATTTCGCCGATGGGTTTCATTTCCTGACCGCAGATGAATCGACAATCGAAATGCTGACGAAAGAAGTTGGCTTCCGCTACAACTACGACAGCGAGAGCCATCAGTACGCGCACGCGAGCGACATTATGGTGATGACGTCCAGCGGAAAAATTTCGCGTTATTTCATGGGCGTGCGGTTTTCGCCGAAGGACCTGAAGTTCGCGTTGATGGATGCTTCGAATGGAACCATCGGAACGCTGGCAGAAAAGCTTGTTCTATTTTGCTATCAGTGCGAACCGTCGCAAAGCAAATACGGTCTGGCGATTGCGAGGCTGTTAAAGATCGGTGGGACGCTCATGATCCTTGCTATTATAGCCATGTACGTTTACTTCCAGCGGCGCGCCCGCAAACTTAAATTAGCGCCACACGCATGATGATGAAGTTCATATTTGCATCGCCGGCGATGCTTGGCATGTCCTGGATGCTCCCGGACCAGGCTTCGAGCTACGCGCCCGAGGTCGACCATCTCTATTTATTTTTGATCGGCCTCACGATCTTTTTCACGGTGCTCATTACCGGTGCGATCCTCTACTTCATCGTGAAGTATCGTCGCCGTTCGGAAAATGAAGTTCCACAGCCAATCGCTGGCTCGATCGTGCTCGAAAGCGCCTGGTCCATTATTCCCTTCATCATCTCACTCTTTATTTTCGCGTGGGGAACGAAGATTTATCTTGAGCAATACAGTATCCCGAATGACGCGCTCGATATTTATGTCGTCGGGAAGCAGTGGATGTGGAAATTCCAGCATCCCGAAGGGCAGCGCGAGATCAACGAGCTCCATATTCCGGTCGGACGCAAAATCCGTTTCGTCATGGCGACCGAGGATGTAATTCACAGCTTTTACATTCCGGCATTTCGTATGAAGGAAGACATCGTTCCTGGCCCAAATCGTTACACGACTGTCTGGGCCGAGCCAACAATGACCGGCACCTTCCATATCTTCTGTGCCGAGTATTGTGGTACGAGCCACTCCGGAATGATCGGATGGGTGACCGTAATGGGTGATAAAGATTACGAGGCGTGGCTGAGCGGGGGTGCGGCGGAAGGCTCGATGGCCGACCGGGGTGCGGCGCTTTTCCAGCAGCTCGGATGTATTACTTGCCATCGTTCGGACGCGCAAGGCCAATGTCCGCGCCTTCAGGATAAATATGGCACAATGGAACTTCTTTCGACTGGCGATAAGGTGCTGATCGACGATAGCTACATCCGCGAATCGGTCCTCAGTCCGCTGGCGAAAATCGTGGCTGGATTTCAACCGATCATGCCGTCGTTCCAGGGGCAAGTCAGTGAAGAGCAGTTGCAGGAGCTGATCGCGTATATCAAGTCGATCGGTCCGGCGGCATCGACGAATGCGGCACCGAGCGAAGCAAAAGGTTCCTCCAAAATCAGCGCGCCGCAATCGAA
>DASYAJ010000653.1:0-4082 GCA_036501405.1 Kapaibacterium sp. (SeqCode) | reverse complement strand
TCGTTCGGCACCAGCAAGCTGGAAATGGCCGAAAAGCTGCTCGTCGTAAGCTGCGATGTCGAAATATTACTTGTCCGTTCGATGGAACCCGGTTCGAGCGCGGCACTCACTGTGGCCGTGAGCGCATGGCCCGAAAGCGGGTAGTTGATGGAATCCCGCAAGCTCATCGCCAGTTCGCGCCACTCCTGCTTGATCGGCGGGGAACTGGAATCGGTCGTGTAAAAGAAATCGCGTCGATCGAGGTTTGCGTTAAGATACGCATGGTTCGAATCGACTAGCGATAGTCCTCCAATGGGGTTTGCGACTGTCGCGCAGATGCTATCGCTCGAATACCGCTCGCTGTTTTGCCGAAAAAATCGTTCGTCGGCAATCCCGCCGGCCGTAAGTATGCCATCTTCGCCGACAATCTCCATCGGCGCTTCTGCGATTGCCCGCACGATTGGCCCAACCGCCGTGGATACACCCGATTGTTTAAGTTCCGCCACGCCGGCCGCTCCGGAAAGATCCACATTCGTTTCAGGAAGGAAAAATCGCAGACCTGCTGCGCCATAGCCATCCGTCTCGCCGGGAACGAGCGTTGCTGCCGAAAGGCCAAGCACACCGCTCGAGGCGATGGTATTGCCATAGAATGCAATTAGAGGCCGTACGATGCTGCCGGCGAATGCATCGTCGGCATAAAGGTAAACCGAGGCCACATTCGAGCGAATGGCATCGTCGGCGAGAAATCGGGAATCGCCTGTTACGATGAGCGTGTCGATCCCACGGCGCTCGTTAAATGCTGTGAATGGCGTTTCGGTCGTGGAGAAGTTCGACCGCGCGTGCCATTCATAGATCGAAAGGAGATGATCGAACGAAATCACCGCTCCGTTCGGATTCGAAAGCGCAATCACGGAAGAAATCGTATCCCCAAACATGCGGAGAGAATCGGGACGCGACTGTGCATCCGCATTTCTGCATGGAGCAGAAAAAATGAGAATGACGAGTGCTGCCAGAGCGGCGAATCCGGCAAACGAGCATACGCGAGGAAACATCTGGCGCAAATATACCCATTTCGAGGAACGCGCCTATCATTTTGATGGATTTCATTTACCCGTCTGCGATGTTCTTTCCTTTGACTGCCCGAGATGTTTAAGAAGCCATCATGCGAGATCAACCCCCAATGCTTACGATCGAAGCCCTGCCAACCGCGCATCGCGCCGAAGCAATACAGAGCGCATCGCTCCGACCGGAAACGGTCGATGAGGAACTCCGTTCGCTCTTTGCGCTGCTGGACGATCCCGACGAGCGCATCGCCCGCGCTGTGACCAAACGGATCGTCGAGCGAGGCCGCGAGGCAATACTACCGCTTCGCGCATTCGCGAAACGCGCGGACAATACGCTTGCCCGCACCCGCGCGGAACGTATCGCCGCCGAGTTTAGCAGCACGTCGCTGACGTCAGAATTCGAAGAACTCGCTAAACAATTTGCAACCGGAAGTTCGGCCGCCTTCGAACGCGGGCTGCTGCTGATCGCCCGGTACGGGAACCCATCGCTCGATGCCGAGGCCGTGCGTTCCGAACTCGATCAGCTCGCCGAACAGCTCCGGTCCCGGCTTCGCGATGTTTCTTCGGCGCTCGAACTGCTCGATACCATCAACCGGTTCTTTTTCGATGAATTTCAGTTCCGTGGGAACCAGGTATCGTTTCTCGATCCCGATAATTCATATCTGGATCGCGTACTCGACCGTCGCACCGGCATTCCGATTTCCCTGGCAGCAGTTTATCTTCTTATTACGCGTAATCGGTTGGGCCTCCCCTTCAGCGGCGTGAGTGCGCCAGGACATTTCCTTGTCCGCTACGACGGACTCAGCGAGCCGCTCTTCATCGATGCCTTCAACAGTGGCGTGATCCTGCGCGAGCGGGACATCAAGCATTATCTCGAAAACTCCGGCCTGCCGTATCACAGACAATTTTTGGATCCCGCGCCACCGCGAGCCATTCTTCTAAGAATGCTGAGAAATCTCGTTATGGTGTTCTCTGACCGTGGGAACAAATCGGCACGTGCGGCCATGGAACGCTTTATGCGCGCGCTCGCGCCGACCGGGCAGGCCACGAATTTCCTTCGAGGCATGGAAGAGAGATAACGATGTGCCGCATCGTGCTTCACGGTAATATTTCGTTTTTTTGTGACCGTAGTTATTCCTGAGTTTTTCGCGTGAGTCATCCCAAAATCGTTACAGGCCGGGCCAGTATCAAGTTCGCAGAAAGTGTGGCGGCGGCGCTCGCTATTCCGCTGGCAAGCGTTCGCATCAAGAACTTTTCCGACGGCGAAATGTGGGTCAAGTACGACGAAAACATTCGCGGCGAAGACCTCTTCATCATTCAATCGACGATGCCGCCGGCGGATAACCTGCTGGAACTTTTAATGCTCATCGATGCCGCTGTGCGCGCGAGCGCCAAACGCGTCACGGCCGTCATCCCCTATTTCGGCTATGCCCGGCAGGATAGAAAAGACCAACCTCGCGTGGCCATCACGAGCAAACTCATCGCGAATCTTATTACGAATGCCGGGGCCGACCGCGTCATCACGATGGACCTGCACGCGCCGCAACTCCAGGGCTTTTTCGATATTCCCGTCGATCACCTTTATGCTTCGAATACATTCGTGAAGCATTTCAAGGAGGAGAAGATCAAGCAGATGATTATCGCTTCGCCGGACGTAGGCGGAACGAAAATGGCACGATCTTATGCCACGCGCTTCGATACCGACCTCATCGTAATCGACAAACGCCGCCCAGCGCCGAACGTCGCCGAGGTGATGAACATTATTGGTAATCCGCACGGAAAGAATGTCGTCCTCGTCGATGACTTGATCGATACAGCGGGAACATTTACAAGTGCCGCTTTCGCGCTCAAAGCAGCGGGAGCGAAAAGCATCATCGGTGCATGCACACACGCTATTTTGAGCGGTCAGGCAATCAAGCGCATCGAAGAATCGCCGCTCGATACGCTGCTGGTCTCGGACACGATTCCGCTCCGGCAGAAATCCCAGAAGATCCGTGTAAAATCGGTCGCGAACGTCTTCGCCGAAGCAATCAAGCGGACGCATGAGGACCGCTCGATCTCTTCGCTTTTCGATGCCGACAAAGCCTGAGGCTCCGCTTTAGAAATCGAGGCCGAGCCGAACGCTTTTCCGCCCTAACCAGATCGTAAAATAAGCGTAGGTCGGTGCAAGATCGTGGGCGTTACACTCGCGAAGGAATTCTTCGGCCCGAAGCCGCGCAATCGCACAAAAGGCTTCGATTGCTCGATTGTTCTGATCCAGGTTTTCTTTCATTGTTGCTTCTGCAAATTGGCTGCATTGATTATGACACAATTGAAATCGAAAAAATAACAGCGCGAATTGTATCACAGCCGACGGCTCTGCGTAACAAGGTTTTTTCCTTTTGATATGGCCGAAACCTATACCATTCGTCTCGCTACGATCAACGATGTTCCAGCGATCGCAGAACACCGGAAGAAAATGATTGCGGAAATCCGCGATTCGATGGAACTCGATTTCGATTCGATGGTTGCGCAGTTTCAGCAGTGGCTGCGTCCTCGCATGGAGCGCGGAGAGTATATGGAGTGGTTTGCGATGACCGAAAATGGAAGCGTTGCCGCAGGTATCGGGCTTTGGATTATCGACTGGCCACCACATTTACTTCCCTCCGGCAATGCGAACAATATTCGCGGTTATATTCTGAATGTCTTCACGGAACCCTCCTATCGTAAGCAGGGCGTTTCGCGACTGCTTCTCGAAACCGCGCTGGATTGGTGCCGAGAGAAGAAAATAAAAATGGTCTTCCTTCATGCGAGTCCATTCGGGCGCCACCTCTACGAGACCGCCGGTTTTATGACGACAAACGAAATGCGAATTTACCTCGAATAAATGTCTCGAATAAATGAGCGGCTTCGAGAATTTCGTAATTTTGTGCTATGGCAAAATCGTCAGTCCGAAATTCCAAACCTTCGCATCGCTCCTCGCATTCGATCGAATCGGCGCTCGCCGAAAAGCGATTATTCAAACCGAGTAAAGCTTTTTCAGAAAAAGCGCGCATCGCT
>DASYAJ010000652.1:0-6889 GCA_036501405.1 Kapaibacterium sp. (SeqCode) | reverse complement strand
TCAACCATTCCTTTTTCGGATGTGATACAATCGAACGATGCAGAAGCTCCGCAACTTTTCCCGAATCCCGCTTCGCACGAGATTGCCATCGATGCTTCGACGCTTCCGGGAGAGATTGAAGCATCGCTTATTTCGGACATTGGATTGACAGTATGGCAGCAATCGATTCCCACTGATCATTCTCAGATATTGACCTTCCATTTGAGTGCTATCCCTTCTGGGAGTTACGTATTACGGCTGGTAAACAATGAGCATTCCATCGAGCGAAAGTGTATTCTGGAGCGGTGAGGTCAAATCCGATTTTGAAAAGTTTTAACGGAGCAACGATCGGAGGATCGTGCCGTCGCTTGTTCGAATGAGAACGAAATAGATCCCATGTTCTAAGGGAGATAGATCGAGCGTAATTTCGTTTGTAAAAGCCGATTGTTTTACAACTTTTCTCTCGCGACCCATTATATCGTAAAGCGAGACATTGGGCACGGACCCAGAATAATTGTTTACGCGAATATCTGCGGTGCTGCCATTCTGTACCACATCTACGGCAAGGGAATGCTCGGCTGTGGCAACCGCATCGTTCGCGTTGTAACTAATTTTGAAGATCGCCGGTGGCGCGTGCGGCGACGTGTTATCGTCCGAAAAATAAACATTCCCTTTACGATCCATGATGATTCCAGCCGGACGCGCCCAACGAATGTAATTAATCGAATCGGTGAGGAAGCCGGTGCAGAAATCTTCGTTCGTCCAGACGCCGCTGCTATTAGTGAGCAATATGATTTTAGAACCATTTGCAACGAACCGGCCATCGGCGCCGGGATAGGAGCCATGAATGGCAACGAAAAAAGCATGTCGATACATAGCCGGCAGGTTCGTATTTTCCGTATAGAGAATTCCAAGCGGTGTCGAATGCGCAGGCTCGGTTCCATCGGGAACTCGCATGTTTGCTACGTTCACTGAATCTTCGTGCGTGAGGGGAAGCAATGCTTCGTATTCGGAGTCGAGGGAAAAATCGTCCCATTGATGGTTCCCGTACGCCAAAGGCCAGCCGTAAAAGCGATTGCTATCGATCGCCGTGACAAGGTCGCCGGGTACATCTTCGCCCTGATCGTTTCGTTCTGCGACCGTTGCCCACAGTGCGTGCGTGCTATCGAGCGCAAGCCCTACCGCATTTCGAAGTCCTGTCGCATACACCGAGCGATGCTTTCCGTCCGTATCGAATCGTAGAATTGTTCCGCGTTCAGTATCGTCCTCGTTCTCGCGGCAGGCATTGCATGCCGAGCCATCGCTGATATACAGTGCCTGCGTAACGTCATCGAAGAGAAGGGTGCGCGTTGTATGGTTGGTGGATCCTTCTGCTGTGGAACCGAGCGAGTCGATAAAAAGAGTGGGGTTGCTATAAATTCCCGAAGCATTCGGATGGTCGTATCGCCAGATACGATTCGTACTGGCCGCAAAAAGGCTCCCACGATGAAATGCGAGACTATGCGCGTTTTCGGTATTCGTTGCAATCGCGATCGCCGTATCGCCCGTGCCATTCGAATCCAAAATTTCGAAGATCGTACCAAGGTTATCGTCGGCGACACAAAGGTTACCATCCGGCGCAAATCCCATGAAACGCGGCGAGACGAGCGCGCCCGTATAATAAACCGATGCCGTGAATCCGCTCGGGAGATTGACCGTCTGTGCCGAGTCGTAATATTTCTGAAATTTTTGCGGCACAACGAGTGCGCTGCCCGAAAGTGTCAGCGTTTGCGCGCCGGCAACAGAGGCCAAGAACAAAATGCAGAAAAGCAGCAAGGAAAAGAAACTGCGCATGATTTAGGTTTTTCTAAAGAAAAGAAAATGACACTCGCTCGTTCCCCGCTTTTTTAGACAAATGCGAAGCTTAGATTGAACCCATTCGTTCCCGCTCCTGTTCACCCGGCGATGGCAAAGGTCTTACTCGGGATGAGCGGCGGACTCGATTCCTCGGTCGCGGCGGCGTTGCTGCTGCGCGAGGGGCACGAGGTCGTCGGCATGACCATCAAAACCTACAACTATGAGGATGTGGGAGGAAATCCGGCGAAGGATACCTCCTGCTGCTCGCTCGATGGCATTTACGATGCCCGCCGCGTAGCCGCGAAGCTCGGGATTCCGCATTATGTGAGCGATATGACGGAGGAGTTCGGCCGCGAGATCATTTCCTATTTTACCGAGACCTACCTCTCCGGTCAGACGCCAAATCCGTGCGTGCGTTGCAATCGCGAAATCAAGTGGGCTGCGATGCTCCGCAAAGCCGATGCGCTCGGCTGCGAGTACATCGCGACAGGGCATTACGCAACGCTCCGCGAAGAAAACGGGCGCACCATCATTGCTCGCGCTGCCGATGCGGTGAAAGATCAGACGTATGCGCTCTGGTCCGTGCGGCAGGAGCATTTGAAACGGACGCTTTTCCCACTCCAAAATTACACAAAGCCCGAAAGCCGCGAGATTGCACGCCAGTTTGGACTTCCCGTCGCCAACAAGCAGGAAAGTTACGAAATATGCTTCGTAACCGATAACGATTATCGCCGATTCTTACGAGACCGAATCAACTCCGCTTCCTCTGAAAGTGAAGAGGGCCGGGGAATGGTCCCAGGAGAATTTATCCTCGGCGGGGAAGTGGTGGGAGCGCATGAAGGAGTTCCATTCTACACGATCGGGCAGCGGAAAGGATTGGGCCTGAGTATTCCCTCGCATCCTGCTCCGCTGTATGTCACGGGCCTCGATGTGCTGAATAATCGGGTGATTCTCGGCGACGATGAGGATCTTTTCGCGGATGAATTGATCGCTCATTCGGTCAATCTGATCAAGTACGATGCACTTCCGGCGGATGGAGTTCGGCTTTGCGCGAAAATACGCTACAAGGACGAGGGCGCTTCGGCGTTCGTGACGCCGCTGGAAGGGAACCGAATACACGTTCGCTTCGAGGAACTTCGTCGCGCAATTACGCCAGGTCAGTCGATCGCGCTCTATGATGGGAATGATCTTGTCGGTGGAGGCATCATCGATTCCCCTTCCTTTTTAAGGAAGGGGCAGGGCTAGTTCCATGACGGGTACGTATCTCGCCCCAGCTAAAATCAATCTCGGCTTGGAAGTTCTCTACAAGCGTCCCGATGGGTATCACGAACTGAATACGCTATTCTTACGCGTCGAAGAACCGCACGATACGATCACGGTCTCGCCCTCCGGTGCATTTTTGCTCACGAGTTCTAATGCCGCTCTGTCCGGCGATACAGCGAACATTGTCTATCGTGCTGCGGAGGAATTCTGCCACGAAGTCGTGGAACCATTGCCACGTTTACACGTCCATCTTTCAAAAAAAATTCCGATGGGCGCGGGACTGGGAGGGGGATCGAGCGATGCCGCGATAATGCTTTCCATCCTGAACGATTGGTACGTATCGAACGGACACTCGGCAGTAAGCGATGAGGAGCTTTCCAAATTGGCATTGAAACTCGGCGCGGATGTCCCATTTTTTCTGAGCGGTGCGCGGGTGGCTCAAGCCGGCGGTATCGGAGAGAAACTGGAACCTATTCGAACGCGCTTCGAAGCTTCTGTCATGATTGTCGTCGATCCCCATATTCACGTTTCGACCAAAAATGCGTATGCCGCACTGCACACCGAAGCGCACTACCCGCGCGTGGACTATCGGGCACTCTTTGCCGCAAATGTTCCCATTTCGAAATGGAAAGAAACGCTTGGTAACGATTTTGAGCCGGCAATCTTCGGGCAGTTCCCACAACTTGGACATTCGAAACATGCGCTCTATGCGCGTGGAGCAACGTTCGCGCTGATGTCGGGTTCCGGCTCCGCTCTCTATGGACTTTTCCAAAATGAAGGCGCCGCGGCCGCAGCAAAAGCCGCGTTCGAAAAAGAAGGACTGGCGGTATTCCTTTCGTAAAAGTTCTCTCTTCGCTCTTCTATTTCCTCGCTTTTCCTTCAGTCTGTTCCTTGGCCGCAACGTCCCCACGTAGCACGGCGACCGCTTCCCCGAAAACTTTTATTCGATCCGCATCGACTTCCGTCGCTATCGCGCGGCCACGCGGTCCGCTTCGGAATCCTTTTAACTTCGGCTTCCCGAGCGTTTTCAACCAAAACGGCGCGAGCGAAAGCAGCGCCGTGCTGGCAATCGGCGCGTCCGGCCAGTGCTTCGGATTCGGTTGGAATGTGCGATAGATGAAATCGTACTCGTGCGCTTTGCTCGGAACCGATGTCAGGATCAGCCCATGGACGCCGAGCGAATCGAGCAGACGAAATTCCGGCGTAATTTTTCGCAGCCGCGATTCCGATGCGACCTGCACAATGTAATCGTTCCCACGCTTGCCGACCCATTCGGCTTGATGGTCCACGCCTTGCAGGATTTGCTCCGGCGGATCGATTTTTTCAAATGGCATCTGCGGAAAAACACATTCGATTCCGCCCGAAGCCGAGCGCGATGCCGAAACAGCGCCGCCGTGCGAAAAAAAGACGATCGCTCGCTTTGGGTCCGCCATCGCATGTTCGTAAAGCAGGCTCGCGGCGGCAAGCGTGCCGGGAATTCCGAAATCGGTCTCCATAAAACCTGCGAAATATCGCATGTTGAACCGGTTCGGACTCCGTGCAATAAGGAACGCCGCATCGGTGAGATTCATGGCGCGCGTCAGGCCCAGCATCCAGTCGAGATCGCGCGCTTCGCGGAGCACGAAAACGCCTGCAGAGCCGCCTTCGAACGGTACTTTGGTAAAGGTATTTGCAAGAAAGAATGTATCGGGCATAGAACAAATAGCAAACTAAGGCACGCGAAAGGATAGAACATTACCGAGATAACCTTTCGTTTACAGTTAAGCGGCACATAATTCCGCTCGAATGGCGGAACAATATCGTCCGCTCGCGGCTTTATGCACCCGCTATTTTGAATGGAGTGTAAACGCATTCCCCATTCTAAAATGGCCCCTTCGACTAATGGTTAGGTCACTACCCTTTCACGGTAGCAGCACGGGTTCGAGTCCCGTAGGGGTCACAAGGTTACTGAATTTTTAGTTTGATGTCGAAGCCTGCTTCGACGAGCAGCGTCGGCGGGCTGATAAGACCGCTTGCAGCCGGCGTGGTCCGCTCATAATGGTAAAACATCTCCATCGTAAGCTGCTGGCTGACGTTGTATCCAATGCGCGGTTCGATCGTCGTTTTGGTGAGACCGCCATCGCTGATTCCCCCCGGCGTTTGGGATATTGTCCAGAAATTATAATAATTGTTGGAAGAAATCGTTTGGCTCAGCGTGAAGCTGGCCGTGACTTGATTTTTCAGATTGAGCTTTAGGAATGGAATCGTCAGCCCATCGCGCGAGTAATTCGCGGTGATTCCAAAGGTCGTCGAAAGGATCTGCGTGATGCGCGTCGAGGCATAATCAGCAGCCCATTGCGTCTGCGTATCGTAGTTCACGCTCGTCGTCAGCCGTCCGTTCCAGAGCTTATCCCACGTCATGTCGAAGGCCACCAGTGGGCGGAAGCCATACACGATGGTCTGCAAATTGGTGAGGTCGAGCGAATCGCCCGGAAGCTGCTCGAACGATCTCCGATACGTTCCCGAATAGGCATCGCGGAAGCTGACGTGATCCGCAAAGCGGAAGAGCGGGAATTTTTCGAGGCCGGTCCACGAAAACGAATAATTCAATCGCGGTAAATATTCGCGCAGGAAGCTCGTAAAAAATGGCAGCGTTTCGAACCCATTCATAAATGCATCTTGCTCGATCGTATTGTGCTGCGCTGTCGGAAGCAGGAACCGCGCCGTATCGATGGCCGTCGAAGCCGGGAAATTGTAGCCCAGCGCCCGTTCTGCTGCGATGACGGCGGCGTTGTACTTCACGCCTACGTTCGCAATGCCGCTTTGTGTGATATTGAGGAATGGCAGCGGAGGAATCGAAAGGAATGTTCGCGAAACGTCTCCCATCTTTGTATCATAGAGCAGGTTCGGTTCGCCTTCGCTATTGATATTCAGCGCATCGCGTTCGTCAAAGCCAAACGAGACCTTCCAATTAAGATTAATGGACGCGCCCGTCCAAAGCGGACGGCTCGTCGTCAACTCGAAATTATTCGTTTGGTCGAAGGCGTCGGTCACGTCCACATTTCCGCCGAAAGGATCGCCAGCGCGCAGTCCAGGCCGAACCGAATACCACAGAAATGGAAAATGATTCTGCCAGTGGAACAGAAGCCTTCCGGCCGGATCGGTGATCAGGCCCAATTGATACGCTCGCGAAGGACCGTTATCGTCCTCTTCCGGCGATACAATTCCGCGCGTCAGGAAATTCGTAATGCCCGAACCGCTTCCCGCGAGTGCATTATTTAGGCTCGCGTTCGTCTGCGTGAAATTGAATCGAGTGCCGTTCCAATCGAAGAGCGGCTTTTGGATCGCATCCTGCAATATTTCTTTGAGTGTAATCGGAGGCGAAGTTTCTTCGGCCATTTCCTGCGGTGGCGCTTCGGAGATCGGAGGCGCTTCAGGCGTCAGCGTGGTATCGACGGCGTATTCGCGGTCGTTCACGCCTTCCGTTCCTTCACCGCGACTGTGAATCATTCCCGTCGTATCGATCGGCTGCGAAACAATCCGCGGACGGTGCATCGTGTCCGTGATAAAATTAGAATTGCCGAGCGGGTTCGGTTTTTCCTGCGGGCGCATGTGCTCGCCGCGCTCGACTTGGTTTCGCGTTTCGTTCCTGGGGTTCGGGAACGGCGTTTCGCGTTCTTCCGCGCCATGCTCGTGCAGTTGCTCCGGTGTGACGCCCGTCTGGCCGAAGCGGTCTTCGCCGCGTCCGCCGCGCGCGCGCTGATTTTGTTCCTCGCCAATCGGCTTGCCAAAGATCATCATACCGAGATCGCGTAGATTGAATTCGAGGCCG
>DASYAJ010000651.1:0-13305 GCA_036501405.1 Kapaibacterium sp. (SeqCode) | reverse complement strand
TGTAAACCTGACCTTTACTCCAGCCAGTATGTATGTCTATACCGGAGGCAAAAGGGTCTTTCAAGAGAAGATGCCGTGAAGAAGTACACGGCAGCGATTGCGGCAGATGGGAAATGAATTTCATCGTTTATCGCCATGTCGATAGATATCCATACGCCATTTTAGGCGATCAGTTTTTCGAATCACCTCGCCACATGCTTCAGGTGGCGCTCAGGAAGTTTTTCGCCATTCCTCCACTTTTCCCGCATATTCCTGCACAAGCGCGTCGGCTTCGGATTGCGTGGCCGCATCTACCGTCACGCCGCAGTAGGGACGTTCTTTCTCCGGCAGTACCAGCACCCAAGCGCCGTTTTTCGGCTTCCCGTTTCGGGTCGCCTCTCCGTCTCGCGCCGCTTTACCGTGTGGATAAAATTTAATTCCATCGAGCAGCACTTTTTTCATCGAGCGAGAGTGGTCCATTGCATGACGCATGACGCGGCCCAGCTCTTCCGAAGGACAAAAGACCTGCTTGCGTGCCTGTGCCCGATGGGGCACATCGCGGGCCACTTCGCTTAAATTCTTTTCGAGCACCGCCAGCATTTCGAGCGTCTTCGCCACCGTGAACATGCCATCGACGGCGAAAAAATAATCGGGAAAAATCGCCCCGCCCAGTGTTCCACCGACAAAATCGATCCCATCTTCACTCGCGGCCCGCATCATATCCGCATGCGTATTTTTCGTGTAGGCGATTTCCACGCCGTATTCCTGCGCGAGTTCTTCCACTTCGCTCGTAGCCGAAACAGGAATCGCAATGCGACGAGCCGGCTTTCCACGCTTAATCGAACTTTCGAGAAAAAGCTTTGTCAGCAGCGTGAGCAGATGATTGTTTAGATAAATGTTCCCAATCTCATCGACAATGGCCACGCGCTCGCCGCCAGCATCCAAAATAAATCCGATCTGGTAACTAAGCGATTTCACAATGTTGGAAAGATGGCGCGTGGAGCGATCGAACTCCTCACGCCCGCGTGTCAGCCGGGAAGGCTCCAAATACGCGTTGATCGAAACGACCTCGCTGCCAAACGCGCCAAGAATATTCGGAAAAATCGTCGAGGCGATGCCATTAGCGTAATCGATCGCAATTTTGAAATGCGATTTTGTGATTAGCTCCACATCGAGCGCGCCCGTAAAGCGCGTGGTGTATATTTCACCCGTGTGCGCTGGGAATTCTACATTTCCGACTTTGTCGAATGGCGCGCGAGGAAAATCCTCGCCAAAGAAATACCGTTCGATCGCTTTGCCTTTGCTCGAGGGAAGATCGTAACCGCCCGAATCGAAAAAAATCATATCGGACCGCCGGCGATCGATCGGATTTTTTCGAATATGAACGCCTCCCGAATGCCGCGCATCGCGAAGATGATGCCGCGTCAGAGGAATCGGCGTTTGCTGCATATCGACGGCGCTGACTCCGGCGCTCATCAGCCCGCTGACGAGCGCGCGCGAAAGCACGCGGGAACCCGGATCGCTATCGCGGCTGATAACGATACGCTGTCCCATCCCGACTTGTGCTCCGAGTGCCGCGCCGACTTTCGCCGCGAACTCCGGAATCAGTTCCACGTTCGAGGTTCCCGAAATACGGGAATTCGTGAAAAGTTCACGGGTCCAGCGGTCTTCCCAGACAAGGCTGGTTTGGAGCGTCGCGCCCGCTTCGACGCGCTTGCCTGGCCAGAGTTTGACGTTCGGCAGAATATGCGCACCCTCCGCGACTTGGGAACCCTCGCCGATGAAGACGTTCTCGTCAATCGTTGCGCGGTCCCCGATATAGACATTGAAACAAGAGACGGCATGACTCAAGCTTGAATTCCTTCCCACGCGCGTCCCGCTCCAAAGGATCGAATTCTCCACAATCGCTCCCGCTTCGATATGGCAGCCGGAGCCGATTATCGAATTTGTCACAATGGCGCCACTCTCGATTTTCGTCGAATGTCCGATGGCATTGTTTCCACGGAAGCGCGCGTCATCGACATCGCATTTTTCTTCGACCATCGCGGCCATTCTGCGCTCGCCCGCAATCTCGATTTCGACCAGCCCTTGCAGCGCGTCCATGTGCGCTTCGTGGTATTCCGCAAGGTTCCCAATGTCCCGCCAATAACCATCGGCGATATATCCCACGAGCGAACCTGGTTTTTTGAGTAATGTAGGAAAGAGGTCCTTGCTGAAATCGAATTCTCGTTTGTAGGGAATTTCGTTATAGGCTTCGGGTTCCAGAATATAAATTCCCGTATTGATCGTGTCGGAAAATACTTCCCCCCAGGACGGCTTTTCGAGAAAGCGGGTGATCTCCGCGTTCTCGTCCGTCATCACAATGCCGAATTGCAGCGGATTTTTTGCGTGAGTCAGAACAATCGTCGCTAGCGCCTTTTTCTCTTCGTGAAATTGAAGCGCGGCGCTCAGATCGAAATCGGTCAGCACATCGCCCGAAATGATGAGCAGCCGTTCGTTCATTCCAAGCTGCTCTGTTGCATTGCGGACGCTTCCGGCGGTACCGAAATCGGCTTCGGCGCGAATGTAATTCATCGTGCAGCCGAAGTCCGACCCATCGCCGAAATAGGATGTAATCGCGTCGGGATGGAAATAAAGGAGCGACGTCAGCTCCGTCATCCCATGCTTGATAAGCAGACGCATAATGTGCTCCATCATCGGACGGTTCACCATCGGGACCATCGGCTTCGGCAGGTTCATCGTGAGCGGCCGCAATCGCGTACCGAACCCGCCTGCCATAATTATCGCTTTCATCGAAATATCTTGAAACGCTGAGGAAAAAATGTGGGGCGCAAGCATCGTCCCTAAAGATCGTGAACTTGCTTGCGGCCCGTTCGGTTAACCATTCGCACGCGAAATCCGTGCTCCTGACTATATTATGAAACCATCGTTCTTTCGTTCTACTATGATCCGTGCTGCTGCTACGCTCGCTGTTTCTGTATGGATTGCCGCCTCAGCCCATGCACAATTTTCGCGCCCGGTCGTCGTGCTCAAAGGCTGTGTGATGACAGCCGATCAAAAACCGGCCACCGTTCGCCTTTCCATTCACGAAACCGGCGAAGAAGCCGATAACGATACCTCTGCCGAAGTTACGACCTGCGGCATTCAGGAAATTACCGCTGGACGCGCCAATTCCGAATCGGGACATTATCTGCTCATCCTGAAGCCAGGCCGCAAATACTGGATGCACATCGAAGGGACCTTCGTCCAGTCCATCGATACCCTCCTCGAAATGCCGAAATCCGATAAGGCGCTGAATATCGAAAAGAACTTCACGGTCAACTGGCGCGCGAATCCGGATGGCTCAGCCGCCAGCACCGATCCGGCCAAAAAAGATTAACGGCAAGAAAGATTAGTGATGATCCCGGAAACGCGACCGGAACGCATCGGCGCCGCCGAACCAAACTCGATCGCGAATAAGTAACAGACAAAAGTATTCTACTCGAATCGTAGCGCATCGATCGGGTTCATTCTGGCGGCTTTCATCGCCGGATAAAGCCCAAATACAATTCCCACGAGCGAGCAGACCCCCAGACCGATAAAGACCCACATCGTCGGCACATAAACGCTCGCATGAATCAGCAGAGCCAGGATATTGCCGATACCAATACCAATCGCGATTCCGATAATTCCACCGACCCAGCAAAGCACGACCGCTTCGGTTAAAAATTGACTCGCGATATTCGCCCGTGTTGCGCCCATCGCTTTGCGAATCCCGATTTCTTTCGTTCGTTCTGTCACAGATACGAGCATGATATTCATAATCCCAATCGAGGCAGCGAGCAACGCAATGGCGCTGATGCCAAATCCGGCATAAGAAAGATATTTCGAGAACGAATCGAATTGTGTCGTAAGACTCGTATTATTCTCGACTTCGAAATCGTTGTCCTCGCCGGGTTTCACGCCGCGAACAGAACGCAGCGCGCCGATTACTTCATCTTCCGTTTCATCGAAAAGCTTTTTCGAGCGCGCTTGTACCGTCATTTGCAGCGATGTGGTCGAAGCTTGGATGAAATATTTAATCTCGCTTGTAATCGGGATAATCGCAAAGCCGTCCTGGCTTTGTCCCATTCCGCCACCTTTTGTCGCAAGCACTCCGATGACAAGATAGTTATGCTCGTTCATGCGGACGGTTTTTCCAATCGGGTCGACGCCATTCTTAAAGACCCGATCGACAATATCCTGCCCCAGCACGGTGACGTCCCGCGCATATTGCACATCGTCGGCGGTGAGCATTCGGCCCCTCGAGACATCCCGGCTATGGTTCACGCCGAAATTATCGTCGGTTCCGACAAACGAAAATTCTGGATCGCTTTTCTCATCACCGTACGCGACGGATACCGGCGCAAAATTTTTCTCCGCGCTCACGGCAAGCGGAAGCTTCGTATTCTCGCGTACACTCTTGATTTGATCGTAAGTCAAATTATTCCGACGAGCGTATTTTCGCCAATCGCTGCCGCCGATCTGAATGGAGGGCCAAATTTTAATCGTAAACGTTTCCGAGCCAAGCTGAGAAAGGGAACTGTCCACGCTGTTGGTTAGTGCGCCGAGCGCGGTCATCACGCCGATAATCGAAAACACGCCGACAACAATGCCGAGCAGCGTCAGTCCGCTCCGCAATTTATTGGCGCGGAGCGAAGCAAAGGCTTGACGAATGTTTTCAGATCCCTGCATTATTCGTACCTCAGTGCATCCACCGGATCGAGCTTGCTGGCGCGCCAGGCGGGAAGGATTCCACTCATCACGCCGATCAACGTTGAAAGTCCGAGTCCTAACAAAATCAGCGAAATCGTAAAATGAAGATGAATCGAAGAATCGGCGGTAAAGACTTTCGTATTGATATAAAGCGATGCCGCATACGAAATAATAAGCCCAATAGAACCCGCGAGCAGACAAATCATCGAGGCCTCCGAAAGAAATTGTATGAGTACCATTCTTCGCCGCGCGCCGATGGCTTTGCGAATACCGATCTCCTTCGTCCGCTCCTTCACACTGACGAACATGATGTTCATAATGCCGATACCGCCGACAAGCAGCGCAAGCCCCGTGATGGTCAGTCCGATGATCGAAAGTGTTTTTGTCAGGCCGTCGAAAATTTGGTTGAACTGATCGTTACTGTTAATTCCAAAATTATCGCTTTCTGTTGGCTTCAATCGGCGGATAATCCGCATTTGATATTCGGCTTCGTCTTTCGTATTTTCTTTATCGAGCAGACTCGCGGCTTTTACTTGTAATGTCAGCGAGCGGTCTGGCTGGCCATAAGCATTAATCAGTGTTTGAAGCGGCATCAGAATGTGATCGTCGATCCCAAAATCGCCGAAAAGCCCACCCACTTTTTTTGCGACGCCAATCACTTCGAGCGAATATCCGCTCGCGCGAATTTCCTTTCCAATCGGGTTGGCTTTGTGAAAAATTTTATCCCAAATATCGTAACCGATAATACAAACGGGTCTCGCGCTCGCAAATTCTTCGGTTGATAGAAACCTTCCCTGATCCATCTCGACCGAATTGGTGATCTCATATCCTGCATCGACGCCAGCGGCACTGATATCGTCCAACTCATTATCGTCGTATCGAAGGTTTACATCCTGCATAGCCGATGCGCTGATGGCCTTGGCGGTCGTCATCCGCTGACGCAGCCAGTACGCGTCCTGGGCGGAGATATTCGGACGATTTTTCTGCATCATCCAGTCCTTGCTCATCCAGTTGAACTTGTCGATGTAATAAACATCGGTTCCCATGGAGCTGGTGGTGTAATGGAACATTTCATTGAGCCCGGTCAGAAGGGAACTCATCAGCGTCACGGTCACGATGCCGATAATAATTCCAAGCATGGTCAGCGCGGCGCGTAGCGGGTTGGCAAGGAGCGCGGAGCGGGCCATGTTGATTCCTTCGAATGTATCGCGAATAAATCTCGATTTTTTCATCGCTCATTCCGCAATGGGAATTATACCAACGTCCGTTCTAATACCGGCTCATCGCTTTCGACAAGGCCATCCTTTACGCGAACTATGCGCGCGGCGTGCCGCGCAATTTCTTCTTCGTGCGTCACAAGGATGATCGTATTGCCTTGTTCGTGAAGTTCTTTGAACAGCCGCATGATTTCTTCGCCGGTTTTCGAATCGAGGTTTCCGGTCGGTTCGTCGGCAAGCAGAATGGAGGGGCGCGTCACGAGCGCCCGCGCAATGGCAACACGCTGGCGCTGACCGCCCGAAAGTTCGTTCGGCTTATGTCCTGCGCGATCGCCTAACTGCACATGATCGAGCGATTCCATTGCGCGGCGAATGCGCTCGCCTTTGCCAACACCCGCATAGATCAAAGGAAGTTCCACATTGTGCAGAGAATCGCTGCGAGCAAGAAGATTGAAGGTCTGGAACACGAAACCGATCTGCCGGTTTCGAATCTCCGCCAGATCGTCATCGTCAAGACCCGCGACATTCAGGCCGTTGAAATAGTAGGCGCCGCCCGTTGGTGTATCCAGGCAGCCGATGATATTCATCAGCGTCGATTTGCCCGAACCCGATGGCCCCATGATGGCAACGTACTCGTTCTGATGAACGCCGATCGTCACGCCGCGCAGCGCATAGACAAGTTCCGTTCCCATCTTATAGACCTTCTGGATATTTTCCAGAAAGATGACGGAATTCTCGGCCGTATGCGCATCGCCTTGCAGCGTTCCCGAACCGTTTGTGTACGTGGTTGCCATAATCTTCCGAACGAATGAATCGGTATGAGAAATCGCTATTTTTTCTTAATCGGTCGTCTTTCCCGAGTTATCGACCCTTACTTTGGTGCCATCTTCCAAATCTTTCGAGACGGCGCGGAAATTTCCTTTGATTACTTCTTCGCCAGCTTTTAATCCGCTTAAAATTTCGACATAAGAATTATCCGAAATGCCCGTTTGCACCGGGACTTTTTTTGCGACGCCATTTTTGACGGCAAACACAATGAGCGAAGGTTCCGCATCGCCGTGAAATGTCCCCTTGTTTGCTTCGCGAATATTGCGGATCGAATCGGCGGCTTCTTCATCGTCGGATTCGCGGCGTGTGACGGCCATCAACGGCACGGCAAGCACGTTCGCTTTCGTTTTCGTCGCAATGCGTGCCGTGCAGCTCATGCCGGGACGAAGATCGGTCGTCGATAGCGAATCGAGCCGGACTTTTACCGTGAAATCCGTCGCCTGGTCCTGCGTTCCGGTTCCAGTGGCTTTTGCGCTGTTGGCGATTTCGATTACTTTGCCCGTAAAGAGTTTGTCGGGAAACGCATCGACCGATACCTTCACCGGATCGCCCAGCTTTACGTTCACCACATCGTTCTCATCGACATCGACCATCGCATTCATCACCGTGAGGTCGCTGATGTCCATGATTTCCGTTCCAGCAAATTCGCTTGTTCCAACGACCGTCTCGCCCAGATGAGAAATAAGCGACGTAATCACGCCGTCCATCGGCGAGAGAACGCTTGTCCAATTGAGCGATTCCTGAATTTGTTTCATCGTCCCGGCGGCGGCTTCTGCGGTGAAGTTCGCCGCATTATATCCCGAAACGGACGCATCGTATTTCGCTTGCGCGGCATCGTAATCTTGTTGCGACATCAGGTGCGATTGCAACAGGCTTTTGGCGCGCTTTAAATCGGCTTGTGCTTGAAGCATTGTCGCTTTCTGTGCTTCGGCTTGCGCTTTCGAGGAATTATAGTTGGCCTCGGCGCCGGCATATTGCTCTTCGAATACCAGCGGCTTGATCTTCGCGATGAGCGCGCTCTTTTTGACATAATCGCCCTCTTTGAACGGCAGCGAAATGATCTCGCCGGAAACTTGTGGGGAGACTTTCACCATCACCTCCGGCTGGATTTTGCCGGTCGCCTGCACGACTTCGGTGATCGTCTGATAACTCGCTTTTTCGGTTTGGACGACAGTACCTTTATCATGTCCGCTCGAAGCAATCGCAACAACGACGATCAATACGACGAGCGCTCCGAGCACAATCAGCAGCGTTCGCGTCCGTTTTTTGCGCTTGTTGCGGGCAAGCTGAATACTGGCTTCCATCGGCGAACGGCCTGGAATAGAGCCAGTGGTGCTTGCAGTGTCTGTTGCAATCTGTTTTTGCGTGGGGGTCGCCATAAATGTGGAGCGGAGGGCGTAGAGGTAAATCAGTAATTCCAGGTGCCCAGCGTATAGGCAAGCTGCCGTTGCGCCAGTACCCAGTTGTACTTAGCATTTACGCGATTTGTCCGCGCTGTTTCAACCGCGGCTTCCGCGATAACCACGTTTACTTCCGTTCCAGCTCCGACTCGAAGCTGTTCCTCGGCAAGACGGAAACTTTCTTCCGCTGCCGTAAGTGCGGAACTGGTGGCATCGAGGGCCTCGTCGGAGGCGCGGAGATTATTAACGGCCGTCGCGGCATCGCTTCGGACTTGTTGCACATCCTGCTCGAGCCTAATCAGGTCGTTCTCGACATCCACTTTTTCTTCATCGATCAGAAGTTCGTTTTGGAATTTATCGAAAATCGGAATGGTAAGAGAAAGTCCCGCACTTAGGCTATTATCGGTATGAATATCGGAAATACTGGTGCCTATACCATTTCCGCCAATCCCGAGCGAGGCATTGAGTTGCGGCCACAAAGCGCCGCGGGTAATATCGACATCATAGCCTCCTGCTTTAATCGCCTGCACCTGCGCCAGAATATCGGGACGCTTATCTATCGCTGCATCGATTGCTTCCGGCCGAATCGTCGTATCGACTGCTGCGCGGTCTTGCAAGGAAGTCGAAGTATCGACTCCGTCGGCGTTGAAGCTGTAGGACGCAAAAGCATCCGGCGGAACATTTAATTCAAACAGCAGTGTCGTTTTCGCATTCTGATAATTGGCATTATTCTGAATCAGCAGAAGTGAATCCTGGCTCACGACCGCTTGTTGCGTATAAACTTGACCGATCGGAACGACCCCTGCCTGATATTGTCCCTGCACAAGCCCTAACTGAGCAAGCGCTTCGGCAAGAGTAGTATCGGCAGCATAGATGAGTTCCTCATTACGAAGAATATTGAGGTAATCGGACGTGACGGTAAACGCTGTTTGCTGCCGGGTCCAGAACGAAGTATTTTGTGAAGCATTCAGATTTGATTCGGCCGCATTGATTCGTGCAAGGTCCGAGCCACCGTTAAAAAGATTAATTCCAGCGGAGACTCCGTAAGCAATCGTTTGACTTCCCGCCGGAGATGTCACCTGCTGGTATACAGGATTCGGATTGAATGCGAAGGCCGTATCGCCACTGGTGGTGAGGACTGGCACATAGGGATTAACCGGTACGGATGTCGCGGCCGGGCTAAACGCATATCCATAACCCCAAGAAGCAGTCGCACTGACGGTCGGTAGCCACATATTGTCCTTCGCGCGTGTGACTTCATACTGATCGATGCGCGTCGCGTTATTGGCCGTGCGAACGGTATAGTTCCTCGCCTCTGCCGCTTTGATCGCGATATCCAGCGTGATTGTTTGAGGAATATTGGCCGCGGTCGGCGTCGAGTTACTTGGCAACGATTGGCTCGCAGGAGTCTGCGCGCGGCTTAACGAAGCAGCGCCGAGGCTGGAAACGAGGATGACGGAGAGTGTGAGTAAAAAACGATAACGCATGGGTTCGATAGTTATCAAAAAAATCAAGAAAAACGATAAAAAGAAAAACGGTAAAACCCGATTAATTAAAACGAAAAGAATGCAACATTAAACGGATAAGAACGATTTTGTTACGGATTTCGAGCCGCTACTGCATATCGTCCTGCACGCGGTTCTCCGACGGGCTTTCGTCCACTTTATTGCGACGATTAGGCGAATTACGACGATTAGGCGAGAAAACCGAGGAACGTTCTCCATTCGAGGGCATCAAAACAAAATCGGTGCAAAGATTCTCAGTTATTTAATTATCACGTTCACGAACAATTCTGAAGCGGTTTTCAGAGACACCCGCTTCCTATCCGTTGTTTGAACCGGCCTATGAATATTTTGAAAGCCCTTGTTCTGATTATTGCCAGCGGTGCGGTGCTCGTCGGAATTGCATTGACGGAACATACACGTTCCGATCGATGGAAGGTAAAAACACTTGCCGATGGCTTCCATGTCGATACCGTTGCCGTGGCCACAACAATTGCCGATCAGGCAGCCGTGCCTTGCCCGAAAGTCGGTGAGGACGTGAAGCGATTGCCATCCGAGAAGACGCTCTATTCGTTAACAGCGCGGCTTGTCGAAGCAAAAAAGGAGTTCGATGGCGATTATCATCTTATCCTGGAAGATCCAGCCTCGCATCTTCGGATGATTGCTGAAATTCCCGATACAACCGCTGCGGCTTCTCCAGTATATCGACAGGATTTCGCCCGTGCTCGGACAGAAATTACGAAGCTCCTCGGACGCAAGCCCGGCTTTCTTGGCGTTCATCCTGTGGGAACCTGTTGGGTCCAAGTCGAGGGAATTGGTTTTTTCGATGAACCCCATATTTTTGCACCCACCGGCACAGCGCCAAATGACCGGGAAATCCATCCTGTCCTGCACATTCAATCGCTTGCATCGGCGCCTGTTTCAAATTAAAAAAAACGTAGAAAGAACGATAATCGGTCGTTGCTGTTTTCGAGTCGCTACCCTGTTGCGCCTTTTTTTGATGTATTTTTGTAGAAAGTGATTACGGATACTATTATCGATACCCCGAAAAACATTGCAGTGGGATTCACAACTGGACCAGAAGAACAATCGAAGCAACAACCGCCATCGGAACGCGATCAGATTCCATTTTCCAGCGAGCTTATTCGCAAGGCAATCCATCTGAGTTCGCTTTCGATTCCGATTCTCTATTACTACATTCATAAGACGACGGCAGTTGCGATCTTCTTGCCGGTGTGCGTGATTTCGATCTTTATCGACGTCGGCCGGTTTTACATTCCCGCCATTCATCGGCTGACCGAAAAGACGTTCGCTCCGATCCTGCGACCGCACGAGCGCAAGGCCGGTCTGCTCAATGGCGCCACCTACGTGTTCGTGAGCGCGTTCATTTGTGTGATCGTTTTTCCAAAACTCATCACCGTCACGGCGTTCTCGATCCTGATTGTTTCCGATGGGTCCAGCGCCTTATTTGGACGGGCCTTCGGCAAGCATAAGTTCCTCGATAAAAGTCTCGAAGGTTCGCTGGCGTTTGTTCTGACCGGTATCCTCGTCGTGCTGATCGCTCCGAAAGTGGCCGGCAATCCGATCGAATTTGCGATTGGCATTGTGGGAGTGATTGTCGCCGCGATTGCCGAAGCGGGAAGCGTTTCGTTGCGGCTCGACGATAATTTTTCGGTTCCGATTTCGGCCGCTTTGACCATGTGGGGACTCTATTGGCTCGCCGCCGCGCTCGACCCCGCACGATATGAATTGCTCTATCGCCATCTGCTTCAAATTTCCTGAGATCGGTCTCACGCGCCATTGGAGATATCCTTTCACCGATTGTCCAACCCCATTGTTGTTCTTGCTGCAGTGCTGCTTGCCAGTACAATCGAGCGGACAGCAATCGCGCAGCTTTCCGGGTCGCTTTCCATTGGCGGACAGACGACGAACAATGTGCAGAGCCTCGATACCATCGCGCCGGACCAAATGCTCATGCCGGCTATCGATCTAAATTATGATGTGCATCCTTCCGGCGTAACGACGATTTCACTCACGGGATCTTACACGCCGAGTTTTTATAATCGGAATCCCGCGCTTTCCTTTCAGGAAACTTCCCTTGGTGCGACCGGCCTCTTTTATCTTTCGAATCAGCAAGACATTTCCGCCGAAGCGATGGAGGAAGGGATGGAAAGCTCGCTCAAACCCTCCCGCAGTTCCCGTTTGATGCGCATGGAGCAAAACGAACTCTGGGGAACTGATTTCGTGATGCCCTCCCCGGTGCCGCTGCATGTGGAGATGGAGACGAAGAACGATTCCCTTGTTGATCTGGCGGTTTCCACCCTTTATTTGTTGAGTAGCGCACTCGATTCGAGCGAAATTTCACCGAAAGGCATTGCAAAAGCGCGCGTCCAGGAACTCGAAGACCTGCGCGATTCTATTTCCGAAGTTGCTTCGACCGCTGCCGACCTGCTGGACTCCGTCGGCTACAGCCAAAGTTCCGCCGAAGTCCTCGTCGCAGAATTGGAACACTTGCGCTCACCGCTTGCGGAGCTTCTTTCGCATGTCACTTCACCGATCGATCCCTCGCTCCTCGATATCGCTATCCGATTGCTGGAAAAAGCAACGCCTGAACAAGATTATCTACCCACAGCACCGACGCCTGCGGCTCCGGTTACAGCAACTCCGCAACAGAAAAAGCTGCTTCAATCGCTTTCGGTGATCTCTACGATGTTGCAAAAACCCTCCGCATCCGCGCCGGTACTCACACTCGTTACCTCGGGTACGCGCTTGCGCTCGTTCGGATTTAATGACATTGCCGTGAAAGAAGATGCGGACGATTCCGGTGCGACGACGATGGCAACGGCACTCACGGTCCCGGTCGCATACACGAATCATGCAGGCGTGCATTACTCACCGGCGGATTCCCTTCTGTTCGGAGAAAATCTCGGTGGGAACCCGAATGATAATAAACTGCTCACCTTTGGCGCAGCCGTTGAAGGGCTTACGAGCACGCATTTCAGCCTGCGCGGAAGCTACGATTACACGCACGATGTTTTTCCTTTCGATTCCGTTTATTCCAACACCGAAAATCGTCTCACGCTCATGCCGCGCCTCGGGCTCGGAAAATCGACAGTCCTCTTTGGCGAAGCAGCAGTCGGATTTCGAAAGTATCTCACGCCGCTAATCCTCACGGTTGCGCCGGCTTTCTACGATACGAACGTTCGAACGAAAAAAATCACGCTACTCCGAAAAGCCGTAATCGATACCGCTGGCGCCTCGTTCGATCAATTCTCCTTTGGCACTGGACTTTCCCAATTTCTCGGACAAGACTGGGTGGTCGGCGTCTTGATGGCCTTCAATTATAATCCGAACCTTCGCGCCTACGTTACAACCGCCGACCTGACGACCGGCCCGAAAGGAAAAACCGTCCGTGCCGCCGCGCAGATTGCCGACGATGAATATACCTACAATCTCGGACGTTATACACTGTTTTCGGATGCTCGCATCGATGGGATCGATTTTGGGACCGATCTTTCGTATGAACATCGAAAATACGGTTCAGCCGTTGGCAAAAAGGGAGCGGTGCTCGATAGCGGCCGTGTCGAAAGAGGGACCTTTTTCAATGCTTCAGTCTCGAAACTGTTCCCATTCGAGAAACGATGG
>DASYAJ010000650.1:0-8235 GCA_036501405.1 Kapaibacterium sp. (SeqCode) | reverse complement strand
GTGAAAGTCGCATAAGGCGTCTCTCGAGAGCGTAGGGCGGGAAACCCGCCCACTACAACATCAAACAGCATGGCAAAAGCAGCAGCAGGAACAAAGAAGAAGAAGAAGATCCAGGCCGAAGCGCAAGGCGTGGCGCACGTGAAAGCTACGTTCAATAACGTGCTCATCACGCTGACCGATACGCGCGGCAACACGCTATCGTGGGCGTCGGCAGGGAAGATGGGCTTCAAAGGCTCGCGCAAGAACACGCCGTTCGCCGCGCAGGTCTCGGCCGAAAACGCCGCGAAGGAAGCATTCGATATGGGGCTTCGGAAAGTCGATGTCTATATCAAAGGCCCCGGTTCCGGACGCGAGGCGGCTGTTCGCGCGCTTCAGACTGCAGGGATCGAAGTGGTGACCATCAAGGACATCACCCCGATGCCGCACAATGGCTGCCGCCCGCCGAAAAAGCGCCGCGTTTAATGGCTAAAGCCAATGGCTCATGGCCAGTGGCTTATGCCGAAAAATTTTTTTCAAGGTCGTAAACTTCATTGAACCATGTGGAGGACGAAGGCCGAAATTGAGAATTTCACTATTCATTCTCAATTTTTAATTATAAATTGAAGTAATGGCTCGTTATATAGATGCATCGTGCAAGCAATGCCGCCGAGAGCGGCAGAAGCTGTTTTTAAAAGGTTCGAAGTGTTATTCGGAGAAGTGCCCCGTCGAAAAACGGGCGTATCCTCCGGGACAGCACGGCCAGAACCGCCGTCAAAAAGTTTCCGAATATGGGATTCAGCTTCGCGAGAAGCAGAAAGTCCGCCGCCTCTATGGCATGTTGGAGACGCAGTTCCGCAATACGTTCGAAAAAGCCTCCCGTCTTCGCGGCGTGACGGGCGAGAATCTCGTGAAGCTGCTCGAACGCCGATTGGATAATGTTGTCTATCGTCTGAATTTCGCTCCGAGCCGCAAGGCCGCGCGCCAGCTTATTCTCCATCGGCATATTACAGTCAATGGCGGGATTCTCAATATTCCTTCGGCCCTGATCTCGCCCGGCGATACGATTCAGCTCAAGGAATCGAGCCGCCGTTTGCAGGTCGTGCATGAATCGTTGCAGCGAACCCGTGGCGATTCGGCAGTGCCGAACTGGCTCTCGCTCGATAAAGCAAATCTTTCCGGCGTATTCCTCGCGGTTCCCGAACGGTCGGATATTCCGCTGAACGCCAACGAGCAGCTTATCGTCGAACTCTATTCGAAATAATTGTAGTGGCGTGGCACGCATCGCTGACGATGCATCGCTGACGATGCACCCGCGCCAATGGGGAAGGTACGGAAACTGTGCCACTACAAAAAGTTTAATTCACTATCAGGAGCACGAAGAAGAAATGACCAATCTACACATGCCAGACCGGATCGAGCTCGATGGCTCGTCACGGACGAATACATACGGACGGTTCATCGCCTCGCCTTTGGAAGAGGGCTACGGAACGACGCTCGGTAACTCGATGCGCCGCGTCCTGCTTGCCTCGATTCCCGGGACGGCGTTCACCAGCGTCCGATTCGACGGAGTGCACCACGAATTTTCCACAATCAAGGGCGTCGTCGAAGACGTGGCCGAGATCGTGCTGAACCTCAAGGGCGTTCGGCTGCGCGCCGATCAATCGAATTCCACGCGCATTCTGATCGATGTCAAAGGGCCGAAAGATTTCACCGCCGGCGATCTGCAGGAACTTTCTCCGGAAATCGAAATTCTGAATCCGAACCACCACCTTTTCACGATGTCGGCCAGCTCGCGAGTCCAGATGGAACTTCGCGTCGGTCATGGCCGGGGATACGTTCCCGCCGAAGAAAACAAAGTGCTCGATGCACCTCTGGGAACGATCGCGATCGATTCGATCTATACGCCGATTGTGAATGTCCGCTTTGTTGTCGAACCGACCCGCGTCGGACAAAAGACCGATTACGAGCGCCTGATTCTCGAAGTGGATACTGATGGTTCCATCACGCCGGAAGAAGCGGTAACGATTGCGGGGCGCATCCTTCGCGATCATGTGAACCTGTTCGTTCGCTTTGGCGGCGAAGAGGAGAAAGAAGAACGCCGCCCGATCGCCGATAGCGAAACCGAGCGCATTCGCCAAATCCTGCTGACGCCGGTCGATTCGCTGACGCTTTCGGTCCGCTCGCAGAACTGCCTTCGGGCCGCGAACATCAAGAACATCGCGGAACTTGTTCGCAAGGACGAGCGCGATCTTTTGACCTTCCGCAATTTCGGACGCAAGTCGCTCGATGAACTCGGAAAGATTGTCGATTCGCTTGGCCTGACTTTCGGCATGGACGTCGATCACTATCTGGAAACGCAAATCGCAGAGCATTAAAATAGTGGCGAGTGCGGAGTTCAACGATTTTGAATTTCGTATTCCACTATGAGCATTCGATCACTGCACGAAAAATTCCATACTAAGCACTTAGCACTCAGCACTAACGATGAGACACGGAGTAAAAGGAAGAAAATTAAAGCGTACCGCAAGCCATCGCGCCTCGACGCTCAGCGGCCTGGCAACGTCGCTCTTGTTGCACAAGCGGATTCACACGACCGAAGCGAAAGCCAAGGAAATGCGCCGCTATGTGGAACCTATTATCACGCGCGCGAAGAATTCGCTGGCGCTTTCGGGCGAGGGCGCCGATGCCTCGAAGCTCCATGCTCGGCGCGAGATTGGCCGCGTGATTAAGGACGATGCGGCGATCAAGACGCTCTTTACCGATATCGCTCCCCGCGTGCAGAACCGCGCCGGCGGCTACACCCGCGTCGTGAAGCTTGGCTACCGCCATGGCGATAACGCGGAGATGGCGATGATCGAGCTGGTCGATTGGAACGAGGCCGATGCGCCGCAAGCGCCCGCCGCGCAAGCCGCCAAGCCGCGTCCGACCCGCAACAAAGCGAAGACCGCCGAAGCGAAACTCGCGGGAACGGAAGCGAATGCCGATGCGCCGAAAAAACCCCGCGCAACACGCAAGAAGAAGGCGGAAGCGGCGGAGTAAAGAAACATCTTCGAATTTCAAAAAGCCTCTGGAATTTTTTCAGAGGCTTTTTTGTTCCCTCTTTCTAATCGAGGAGTTTAAAAAAGTGGAAGAAATCACCGATCGCGATTACGAAATTTTTGTTCGTGAAAAAATCGATAAAGGAATAAATGACATAGAGAAAGGTCGATTCCTTTCTGAAGACGAGATGAAAACTATTTTGATGGAATGGATTGAAAAATGATTAGATCGTTTTTAGTTCTCGTAATTATTTCCTTATCGGCAATCCAACCGACGAAGGCTTCGGACACGACGAAAACTTCCCAACGCGTCCTTGTCATCGAGATCGCGAACGAGGTCGATAATGGAATGGCGTCCTATGTCGATCGCGCCGTGGAACAGGCGGAAAAGGAGCACGATGTGATCCTGCTGCATGTCAATACGCTGGGTGGCGCGCTGGACGCCGCGATAAAGATCCGCGATGCGATTTTGGATGCAAAAGTTCCAATGACGATTGCGTTCGTCGATAAGCGAGCAATTTCTGCAGGTTCCCTAATTACGCTGGCGGCGCAGAAGATCGTCATGTCAGGCGGCTCTACGATGGGAGCGGCCACACCTATTTATGCGACCAGCGAAAAAGCTTCCGAAAAAGTTAACTCCTACATGCGAGCCGAAATGCGTTCCACGGCGGAACGAAATCATCGCGATCCGCGCATTGCCGAAGCGATGGTCGATGAATCGGTGGGCCTCGATTCCACCTATGCAATTTCGCTCCCAGTCGGAAAGCTGCTCACGCTCACGACCGACGATGCAAAAAAAGTTCACTATACCGATACGACCGCCGAAACAATGGAGGCGGCAATTGCTGCTGTTGGTATTCAAGCGACGGAGATCGTCAGCACGGAAGAATCCTTCGGCGATAAGCTGCTGCGGTTCCTGACTTCCGCGCTCGTCAGTTCGCTGCTAATCATGATTGGGATGGCGGGAGCTTTTTATACCATCAAGACGGGGCATTTCGGTGCGATTACCATTGCGGCTATCGCGGCCTTCGCGCTGTTCTTTGGCGGACAATATATCACGAGCGTCGCGCCGATTCTTGCCATCATTCTCTTTCTTGCCGGCATCACCTTATTGTTGATCGAAATTTCTCCGGTTCCCACGTTCGGGATGGCTGGCGTGCTGGGAATTATCGGTGTAGTCGCCGGTCTTTTTCTTGCATTGGCCGGGAACCTGAATACGCTTACGCCCGACCGAAAAGACCAAGCGTTCGTTACGCTGGCCATTTCGCTTTCGGGAGTCATTGTGCTCGGATACCTCATCATCAAGTACGCGCCGAAATCGACGTGGCTGCAAAAGTTCCGTAATCTCTCGACGACTGCCGATACCGCTTTTTATGGCACGGAACAAAGCATTCTTATTGGTAAACACGGAATCGCGCAGACGATGCTGCGGCCAGCGGGCATCGTTCTCATGCGGATGACCGAGGGCGAGGACCGCCCAATCGATGCCGTTACGAATGGCGAGTTCATCGCGCCAGGAACGGAAGTTTCGGTGCTGCAAATGCGTGGGAACCGCCCAGTTGTTCGCGCTGTGGCAGAAACCGTTGTGCGGCAACAGGATGAGCCTTCCCCTGAAGATCGATCGCCCGTGCCGGAATCGGGCGATGCATTTGGAGGGCGTTTACCGAGAAATTTGTAATCGGTCAGAAACCGCATTCCCGGATTGCCGAAAATCGAAACATTCTGGAATGGTTAGCGTTTGTTCATTGCGGCCTTGCCCTGGCTGTACTATGCTCTTTTAGGCCATCGCTGTTATGGAACCTGTTCGCCGTACTAAAGTTGAAATTCCTTCCCGCGCCAGCGAGAAGAAGGGCCTTGCACGTTCTTCTGGACCGGTCGTCATGGGCGTGGCATCGCAGTCAACGAAATCTCGCAAACGGCGTCGCTGGGTTGCTTTTGCGGGGATTATTGTGCTTCTCGCTATCGTCTTCTTCGCTGTTCGGATGGTTTGGCCGAGCGGCCCGACCGTCCATCTGACGGCCGTTGCGAAAAAAGGGCAATTCGATGTGGTGGTTGTCGAGACAGGGGAACTGCAAGCGGAACATTCCCGCTCGGTTTCTGCGCCTGCCATGGCTTCTGGCGGACGGATGCAGCTTGCCATTCAATATTTAGCTCCCGAAGGAACGCGTGTCGATTCCGGCGCGGTGCTCGTCACATTCGATCCCGCCGATCAATTCAAAACGATCTCGGATAAAGAGAACGATTTGAAGTCCGCGCAAGCCGATCTCGATAAGCTGAAAGCGCAGCAAAAGTCCGATAAGGAAGATGCGCAGATGGCCTACGAGAACGCGAAGCTTGCATATCAGCTTGCGCAGCTTTCCGATAGCGAAATGCGGTTCGAATCGGCATCGAAGCGGAGCGAATCGAAGCTGGAACTAAAAAAATCGGAACTGTCCTACAATCAAGCAAAAGATAATCTTCAAGGCAAGTCGCTCGTCCGTAAAAGCGAACTTGCGACGTTGAATTTGAAGATCGCGCAGATCGAATCGGCGCTGAATCAGGCGAAGACAGATGAGGACAAATTGACGGTCCACGCTCCGGCTTCGGGGCTGATCGTTTATCAGCGCAATTGGAGCACGGGAAAGAAATTCGTGCGCGGCGATCAATGCTGGGTCGGCCAGCCGGTGATGATGCTTCCCGATCTTTCGCACATGCAGGCCGTGCTCGAAGTGAATGAGGTCGATATCAGCAAGGTAAAACCTGATCAATCGACGGAAGTACGCCTGGACGCATTCCCGGAACAAAAATTTACCGGAACGATCAAGAATGTTGCCTCGATTGGGAACCCGAAGGAAACGAACCCGAGTGTAAAAGTTTTCGAAGTTCTCGTCGATCTCGATCAGGCCGATTCGATTCTGCGTCCGGGTATGACGGTCTCGGCGCGAATTCTGGTGAGCACGATTCCGAATGTCGTTTCGGTTCCCATCGAAGCGGTATTCGACGAGAACGGCAAGCCGGTCGTCTATGTCGAAAAGGGTTCCTCGTTCGAAAAACGCTCGGTATCGCTCGGCGAGAAAAACGATAATTTCGTTATCGTCACAAAAGGTGTGCAGGAAGGTGAAAAAGTGAGCCTGACCGATCCGAATGCCGCGCCGGACGAGGACGATTCGAAGCCACAAAAATCGGTTTCTCCTCGAATAAAGTTTAGGAACCGTTCTATTTGTAGTAGGAAGCCAACTCTTGCCATTCGCAATCCTTGTTAAGCTTTAGCGAAATTCTTTCGATGAGCATCCAGAGTGTGCTGGCGCATAAAGTGCGCTCAGCCTTGACGGTGCTCGGCGTTGTTTTCGGCGTGGGAGCGGTCGTGGCGATGCTCTCGATCAGCGAAGGTGCGCGGCTGGAGACGATGGACCAGATCTCGGTGATGGGACTGCACAACATCATCATCCGCGCACAATCGGAGGAATCGAATGCACAATCGGGAACCGAACAAAAACCGATTACGAATTCCGAAGGCCTCACCACCAAAGATGCAGACGCTATTGCCGAAGAATGTTCTTTCGCCGAAGATGTAGAGGCAACGGCGGAGCATAACAAAACCGCATTCTATGGCGGCGAAGATACGTCCGTTAGTGTGATTGGCGTAACGCCAGCTTACAACCAGATTTATCCTACGCCGCTTGTTTCCGGGCGTTTCATCACGGGAACCGATGTGAACGACATTGCGAATAATTGCGTCATCGGTTCCCAGGCGAAACGAAAACTTTTTGGATTCAAACCAGCGCTTGGGGAGCACATCAAGCTTGGCGACGATTGGTTCACCGTCATCGGCATCATGTCCGAAAAAGGGCAATCTGCAAAACTCTCTTCTGCCAGTGCACGCAATCAGGACCTCGATGTGTACGTACCTGTCACGACATCGCAAATGAAATTCGGGATCGAAAAAGATTTAGTGAAGACGAGCGTTTCGTTCGGCGGGAGCCAGACGTATACTGGGAACTCGAGCAAAGCGCAGCCGGAAATCGACGAAATCACGGTCAAGCTCCGCTCGGACGCCGATGCCGATGCTGCGGCAAGTATCATCGAGCGGATTCTGACGCGCCGCCATAACAAAGCGAAGGACTTTTCGGTAACCGTTCCCGAAGCCCTGCTTCGGCAATCGCAAGCGACGGAAAGAATTTTCAATATTGTCATGCTCGCCATTGCGAGTATCTCACTCATCGTCGGCGGGATCGGCATTATGAATATCATGCTGGCCAGCGTGCTCGAACGGACGCATGAGATCGGCATTCGCCGCGCGCTCGGTGCGACGTCGCGCATCGTCACCTCGCAATTTCTAAGCGAAGCGATCATTCTCTCGATGTCGGGCGGCCTCATGGGCCTCGCGCTCGGCTATGGCATGACGCGAGCGATTGCGACCTACGCCGATTGGCGCACCGCCGTTACGCCGATTTCGATGGTGCTGGCCTTCGGTGTCAGCGTGGCGACGGGAATTGTTTTCGGCTATTATCCCGCGCGGCAGGCCTCGCGGAAGGACCCCATCGAAGCGCTCCGCTATGAATAGGGAACGGAATATAGTTCGAAGCGGGATACGGCAGATTTTCCTGCTGGCGTTTTGGGCACTCTTGGCGATGCCATCGAGTTCCCACGCGCAGCGCATAGTGACGCTCGATGAATGTTTGCAGATCGCTCACACGCAATCGCCCGGGCTTTTCGAGGCAAGGAGAAAGTACGATATTGCGCGGCTGAGCGCCGAAGCGCAGAGCCGTTCGCTCTATACACAAATCGATCTCACGCTCACCGCCCCGCTCTATACCGACAATACCGTTCCCACCTACAATCCTCAAACCGGCGCGACGGAACTCTTGCCGCTCAACATCACGCAGTTCGGACCGGGTTTAACCATTACGCAGCCCATCGAATGGACGGGCGGAACGCTTTCCGTGACCGGGAACGTTTATCGCCAATCTCAAATTCCTGGGTTCGGTTCCCAGACGAACGATTACGTCGAGCTGAGCACGATTGCGATCAATCAGCCGCTCTTCAAGGCGAACGAACTGGCGCTCACTTCCGAAGAAGCTGGAATGGAGCTTGAAGATGCCCGGGCTGCTTATGTGACCGAATGGGCCGCGCTGAATTATTCGATCGAGAACCTTTTTTATACGCTGTACGAAAACGAGGAACAGTTCCAGATTCAGCGCGATGTTGTTACGACGAGCGAGGCGAATTATGTGCTCGC